>CAYZKM010000384.1:0-5113 GCA_964478525.1 uncultured Bifidobacterium sp. | reverse complement strand
GTTCGGCGGCGCGGGTGCGGCGCACGCCCTCGAAGCCGAACGGCTTGGTGACCACGCCCACGGTCAGGATGTTCCGCTCCCGCGCCATGCGCGCGATGACCGGTGCCGCGCCGGTGCCGGTGCCGCCGCCCATGCCCGCGGTGATGAACACCATGTGCGACCCGTCGAGGTGCCGGTACAGCTCGTCTGCTGCTTCTTCCGCCGCCGCGCGGCCGATTTCCGGCTTCGCGCCGGCACCCAGGCCCTGCGTGATATGCGGGCCCAGCTGGATGCGCCGTTCCGCCCGGCTGTGCAGCAATTGCTGCGCGTCGGTGTTGGCGACGACGAACTCCACGCCCTGAAGGTTCAGCGCGATCATGTTGTCGACGGCATTCGTGCCGCCGCCGCCGACACCGATGACGGTGATGCGTGGCGTGAAATCCGTATGTGTGGTCTGCGGAATCGTCAGATTCAGTGTCATGGCAGGATCTCCCCCGGGGCGTACGGGTCGACGGTTAAGGCACTTGTTACGACGGAGCGGTCGATTCGCCAGAGGTCACACGCGCTCCTTGAGAAAATTCACGAACCGGCGGAACATCCCGGATGGCTCGGGTGCGTCCATCACGACATCGTTCAGCGTACGGCCATGCCCGGCGGCCCAGGACAGCAGGCCCGCGGCCACGGCGAAGGCGGGCCCGGATGCCAGCTCGGGCAGTCCGCGAACCGTGGCCGGACGGCCGAGTCGCACCTGCCGGCCCAGCATCCGCGCCGCCATCTCCCGCAGGCCCGGCAACTGGCAGGCGCCGCCGGTCAGCACCACGCGGTTGCCCGCGGCGCGCGTCATGCCGGAACTGTCCAGCCGGTCCTTCACATATTCGAAGGTTTCCTCGATGCGCGGGCGGATGATGTTCACCACCATGCTGCGCGGCACCCGCGCCAGTTGATGGTCGTCTTCCTCGCCCACTAGTGGAACCGGCAGTAATTCATTGTCGTCGTCGGGGCTGTGCTCGACATTGCCGTACAGCGTCTTCAGACGTTCCGCATGTGCAAGAGTAGTCGACAGGCCGGATGCCAGGTCCTTGGTCACGTGCAGCCCGCCGATCGGCAATTGCGCGGTGTGCATCAGCTGGTTGTCGGCGAACACCGCCATGCCGGTGGTGCCGCCGCCCATGTCGATGATCGTCGCGCCCAGTTCCCTTTCATCCGCAACCAGTGTCGACAGGCCGGCGACCATCGGTGCCGATACCAGCTCCTCGATCTCCAGGTCGCAGCGGCCGATGCAGGCTTCCAGCGATCGCAGCGCGGTCGCGGCGGCATCGATGATGTGCAGGCGCGCGGTCAGGGTGGAACAGAACAGCCCGCGCGGATCGACGACATGGTCGGTGGCGTCGGCCGAGAAGTTCAGCGGAATCGCATGGATCGATTCGCGCCCTTCCATCAGCGCGCGGGTGCGTCCTTCATGCACGACGCCACGGATGTCGTCGTCGGACACCTGCCGCCCGCCGACCGGCCACTGGACGTTGTACAGGCGCGATTCCGGCTGGCCGCAACTCAGGTTCACCAGCACCTTCTGCAGGCGCGTGTCGGCCATGTCCTCGGCCTGGCCCACGCAGGCGCGTATCGCGCGTTCGGCCTCGTCCAGGTCGACGATGCCGCCACCGCGCACGCCGCGGCCCTTCTGCCAGCCGAACCCCAGCACTCGCAGCTTTCCGTCGCTTTCGATGCGCCCGATCAGGCAGGCGATCTTCGTCGTGCCGATGTCCAGCACACCGAACGGCCCGGCGCGGTGCGAGCGTGCGCGTTCGGGTTCCGCAGGATCGGTGTCCGAAGGGAGCATCGCGCGGCGAGGCATGTCATTCATCCCTCTGCTCCGTCAGAGCGGTTTCTTGCTGGCGACCGGTACCGATGGCGGTACCGGCAACGGACCGGAACTGGCCGCCGTTTCGCCCTTGGTCTCGGATCGGGGCCGTACCACCAGCCGGTCGGGCAAACGCAGGTCGATCACCGCCAGCGGCCGGTCCAGGATCGCCTGGTCCTGCTGCAGCCGCACCAGCCGGTCCAGCGCGGCGGGCTCATGCCCCTCGGGCAGCATCACGTCGGTGCCGTTCTTCATGTGCAGGTTCCACCGCCGCTCGCCCACGCGCACCAGCGCGACGATCCGCCCACTCAGGGCGGGGCGTTCGGCGATCGCATCCAGCATCTCGGCCGCGGCGGCCGGCGCGCCGGGGCCGACGACCCAGGGCAGGTGCTTGCACTGCGCGCCGTCCTGGTTGTCGACGGTCAGGCCGGCCCGGTCGTTCAGCATGTATTTGCCGTGGTTCTGCCAGATGGCGAACGGCCGGCGCTCCTGCAGGAAGACCACCACGGTGCCGGGCAGGCGGCGCTCGACGGTGGCCTGCTCGACCCAGGTCAGGCTTTCGATGCGCTTGCGCGCCTGCTCCACCGAGAAACCCAGGATCGGCTCGCCCCGGTTCACCCCGATGGCCGCGCGCAGCAGCGGTTCGGGCGTGTTGGCGCGGCCTTCGACCACCACGTCGGTGACGCGCAGGCCGGTGAAGCCGGTGAACCCGCCCAGGCGTTCACGGATCGAAACGACACTGCTGTCGGGCGCGGCGGTGCGGGCGATGACGAAGACCAGCCCGGCCACCAGCGCGGTGAACGCGACCCAGGCGGCGGGGCGCGCCAGACGCCGCTGGCGGCGCAGGATCAGCTTCCACTTCGACGGGCGGTCGTTGACCGAGTTGCGGGGCCGCCTCGTCATGGCGCCCCTCGATCGGCGCGCGGCATCACGCTCGGCATGACGCGTTCTCCACCATCCACGCGCACAGCCGGGGGAAGCTCATGCCCATATGGGCGGCCTGCTCGGGCAGCAGCGACGTCGGGGTGAGGCCCGGCTGGGTGTTGATCTCCAGCAGGATCAGCCGGCCAGGCTCGCCCTTGGTGTCGTCATAGCGGAAGTCGCAGCGCGAGGCGCCGCGGCAGCCGATCGCCTTGTGCGCGGCCAGGGCGACATCCAGCGCACGGGCATAGGTGTCGGGATGGACCGGTGCCGGGATCAGGTGGCGAGAGCCGCCATCGGCGTATTTCGATTCATAGTCGTAGAACATCCCGGCATCGGCCAGGATCTCGGTCACCGCCAGCGCCCGATCGCCCATCACGCCCACGGTCAGCTCGCGGCCGGGAATGAACTCCTCCACCATCGCCGCCTTGCCGAAGCGCCACGCGCGCGCCACCTCCGCCCGCCTGTTGTCGCCGCTGCGGATGATCTCGACACCGACCGACGATCCCTCGTTCACCGGCTTCACGACATAGGGCAAGGGCAGCGGGTCGGCCGCTTCCAGATCGGCCAGCGCCACTTCCAGGCTGCGCGCGACGGGCAGGCCGGCCGAGACGAACACCGCCTTGGCCGCCATCTTGTCCATCGCCAGGGCCGAGGCGCGGACACCGGAATGGGTATAGGGAATGCCCATCCAGTCCAGCACGCCCTGGATTGCGCCGTCCTCGCCGAAGCGGCCGTGCAGCGCGTTGAACACCGCGTCGGGGCGGGCGGCCTTCAGCGCGGCGATCACATCGGCCAGGTCCTCGCCCACATCGATCGGGGTCACGTCGAAGCCCTCGGCGCGCAGCGCCTCGATGACCTTGGTGCCCGACGAGAGGCTGACTTCGCGTTCGGCGGAAATCCCGCCATACAGGACTGCGACACGGGTCATGACAGGACCTCCGGTTTGCCGGCTGGGATACCGATGCGGCGGATTTCCCATTCCAGGGTCACGCCAGTGGCGGACAGGACCCGGCGGCGGACTTCCTCGCCCAGGCCCTCGATGTCGGCGGCGGTGGCGCCGCCGGTGTTCAGCAGGAAATTGCAGTGCTTCTCGCTGACTTGCGCCCCGCCGCGCCGCAGGCCGCGGCAGCCGGCGGCGTCGATCAGCTCCCACGCCTTCTGCCCGTCCGGGTTGCGGAAGGTGGACCCGCCGGTGCGGGCGCGGACCGGCTGCGCGGCATCGCGCATGGTGCGGATCTCGGCCATGCGCGATGCGATGACCGGCATGGCCCCGCGCATGGCACGGAAGCGGGCGCGGGTGACGATGGCGCCGGCGGGCAGGGCGGCGTGGCGGTAGGCGAAGCCCAGATCCGGCAGGAACAGCCGCCGAGCCTGGCCCGAGCGGGTGACGATGTCGGCCCATTCCAGGACCTCGGCCGTTTCGCCGCCATAGGCGCCGGCGTTCATCGCCACCGCGCCGCCGACCGATCCGGGAATGCCAGAGAGGAATTCGAGACCCGTCAGGCCCGCTGCGGCGGCGTGTTCCGAGACGGTGATATCCAGCGCGGCCGCCCCGGCCTCGACGCCGTCGGCCTCGGTTGCGATGGCCGAGAACCCGCGGGCGAGCCGGATGGTCACCCCCGGCAGCCCACCGTCGCGCACGATCAGGTTCGAGCACGCGCCGATGACATGCACCGGCACGGTATGCGGCAGGGCGGCGAGGAATTGTGCCAGATCATCCGCATCGGCCGGGCGCACCAGCACCTCGGCATGGCCGCCGGCACGGAACCAGGTGAACGGCGCGAGCGGGGCGTCGTGCTGCACCCGTCCGCGGATCGGGGGCAGGTCCTCGATCGCCGAGGGGGAGTGTGCGGCGCCGCGACCCCTCATCCGCCACCCCCTGCCGCGCGGCGGGGGCTGCCCGCCTGCAACTCGGCCAGCTCGGCGGGAAGTGCGGCCGCCCATTGGGTGATCGAGCCGGCACCCAGGCAGATCACGAAATCGCCTGGCCGTGCGATGGCATGGACCATCTCGGCCAGGCGGCCGGGGCTGGGCAGGGGTACGACACTGCGATGGCCGCGGGCGCGCAGGCCGTCCACCAGCGCATCGCGGGTCACGCCGGGGATCGGGGTCTCGCCGGCGGCATAGACATCGGCGACGATCACCGTGCCGGCGTCGTTCATGCAGGTGCAGAACTCGGCGAACAGCGACTGCAACCGTGTATACCGATGTGGCTGCACCACCGCGATCACGTCGCGCGCCCCGGCCTGGCGCGCCGCCTTCAGCACGGCGGCGATCTCCACCGGGTGGTGGCCGTAATCGTCGATCACGGTGATGCCACCGGCTTCACCGGTTTTCGTGAAACGGCGCTTG
>CAYZKM010000383.1:0-5129 GCA_964478525.1 uncultured Bifidobacterium sp. | reverse complement strand
GAGCTCCTCGCCATCGAGCTTCACCTCGGTGCCCGACCACTTGCCGAACAGGATCTTGTCGCCCGCCTGCACATCGAGCGCGACGATCGCGCCCTGCTCGTTGCGTGCGCCGGGACCCACGGCGATAACCTCACCTTCCATCGGCTTTTCCTTGGCCGTGTCGGGGATGATGATGCCGCCCGCGGTCTTCTCTTCGGCATTCAGCCGACGGACCACGACCCGGTCGTGCAGGGGACGGAAATTCATACGGATCGCTCCTGGGGTTCTGTCTCAACCAGAGTTGATGGGGCCTGCCAGCACCGATCTCCGCCCTGTGACGAGCACCGGGACCGGTCGCTAGCACTCCTGGTTAAGGAGTGCCAGCGATCTAGGGGTGCGGCGGGCGCGAGTCAAGGGGTCGGCAGCACTCTTGTGGAATGAGTGATAACCTGCTGCAATCAAACGGTTTTTTGTTGAATGCCCGCGCCGGTCTCCGCCATGCTCCGCCCATGGCATATGAAAAAGGAGGTCCAGACGCATGCATCTTTTGCCGTCGCCCCGGGACTACCGGCTGATCACGGCCGAAATCCTCTACCACCTGCCCGACCACCCGGACCTGCTGCAAGCCTATATCTGGCAGGATCTGGACATCGCGCCCCGCTATCCGGCGCTGCACAAATTCCTGGAGTTCTGGCGCCGTGAACTCGACGGCAAATTGCACTCGGTCCGGGTCGCAACCGATCAGTTGCGCCGCCAAGGCCATGTCCGCCATGCAGGGGTACTTCTGCACCTGCACTAGACCCGCCATCCGGCCGCAAATCGATCAGAGCATAAGTACGCACTGTATCTTTGCGGCCGGTTCGTCTCTATAATCATCCCATGCCATTCGATGTGGGGGATTTTCCGGGCGCGTCTTCCAGCGATCGCGCCGCAAGCCGGCGTAGCCGGCGGTTGGTCGCCGGTTGGCTGCTGACCGTCGCGGCGATGATCGTGGTGATGATCGGCCTTGGCGGCGCCACCCGCCTGACCGGATCCGGCCTGTCCATCATGGAATGGGCGCCGTTCCACGGCACGCTGCCCCCGCTGAACGACGCCGAGTGGCAACGGCTGTTCGCCCTGTACAAGCAGATCCCGCAATACGCCCTGGTCAACAACGATTTCCAGCTGGCCGACTTCAAGGGAATCTTCTGGCTGGAATGGTCCCACCGCCTGTGGGGACGGCTGATCGGCATCGCCTTCCTGGTGCCGCTGGTCTGGCTGTGGGCCACCAGCCGCATCGCCCGGTCCCTGCTCCCTCGGCTGGTCGTGCTGCTCGTCCTGCTCGGGCTGCAGGGCGCGGTCGGCTGGTTCATGGTCGCCTCGGGCTTCTTCCCCGATACGACCGCCGTGTCACCCTATCGCCTGGTCATCCATCTGGCCCTTGCTCTTATATTGTACGTCGCCGTGGTCTGGACGGCGCTGTCGGTGCTGCGCCCCCACCCGGTGGGCACCACGGTGCCGGCGGCGATCCGGCGCCTGGCCGGCGCGGCGACCGTGCTGGTCGCGCTGACCATCCTGGCCGGCGGCTTCGTCGCCGGGCTGCGCGCCGGGCTGGACTATAACACCTTCCCCCTGATGGACGGCCGCGTCGTCCCGGCCGGGTATGCCCGGCTGTCGCCGTTCCTGCGCAACCTGACCGAGAACATCGCCGCGGTGCAGTTCAACCACCGCCTGCTGGCCACCCTGTCGGTCGTTGTCGCCCTGGTCACCGTCGCCATCGGCTATCGCAAGCCATCATCCGCCGTGCCGCGCGCGCCGCTGATCGGCCTCGGCGCCCTGGCCTGCGCCCAGTACGCGCTGGGCGTCGCCACGCTGCTGATGGTGGTGCCGGTCTCCCTCGGCACAGCGCATCAGGTCGGCGCCACCCTGCTGCTGACCGCCGCTGTCGTGCTGCTGCACGCCATTCGTTCGCCGAGCGAAGCCGCCGGTCCGGGATGACGGACGAGCGGGACACGAACCGGCCGCCTCGGGAAGACCCACCCGGGACCCTCGATGTTCCGCTGATCGACGCAGTCAACGCGATGCAGATCGGGGTCGCCATCGTCGACGACCAGCAGCGCATCGTCCTGATGAACCCCGCCTTCCATGCATCGCTCGGCCTGCCGCCCGACGGCTTCCCACCCGGTATCCGCGTGGTCGACGCGGTGCGGGCGTCAGCCCTGCGCGGTGTCTACGGCCCGGGCGACCCCGAGGCACAGGTCGTGGCCGTGCTGGCATCCGACCGCGGCAAGCCCGGACGCCTGCGCCGGCGGATGTACCAGGGCCGCAGCTTCGACCTGTTCAACGCCCCGATGCCGAACGGTGGCTATGTCGTCACCGCGATCGAGACCACCGCCCTGATCGCCGCGCGCGCCGAGGCCGAACGCGCCGTGACCGAAAGCGCGGCGGCCCTGGCCACGCTGCGCATCGGGCTGGCCGCCTTCGATTCCGGCCGCCGCCTGCTGTTCGCCAACCCGCGCTTCAGCGAATTGCTGTCCCTGCCGATCGAGCGGATGCTGCCCGGCATCGCCTTCGACCAGCTGGCGGACATGCTGGCCGGCCGCGATGAATATTCCGACGCCGACGGCACCGCCTTCGTCGCCGGGCAACGCGCCGTCAACCGCGGATCGCCACACGCCGCTCGGCGGCAAAGCGGCAACGGGCTGGTGATCGACGTCGTCTCCGCCCCGCTGCCGCATGGCGGATGGACCATCACCGTCACCGACATGACCCCCGTCGTGCACGCCGAGGACGAGGCACGCCGGCGCGCGCAGTTGCTGGACACGATCCTGGCCGCCGTGCCGCATGGCATCTGCGTCTACAGCGCCGATCATCGGGTGACGATGTTCAATCCGACCTACACGCAGGTGATGGCCGGCGCGCCGCTGCAGGTCGGCGACAGCATGGAGGATGTCATCCGCCGCCGAGCGGAAGTCGGGGAGTTCGGGCCTGGCACGCCCGATCAGGTCTTCACCGAGCAGATGAGCCACGACATCACCCGCCCGCAGGTGCGCCGCCGCCGCCGTCCGGATGGCACCGCGATCGACATCCGCACCGCCCCACTGCCCGATGGCGGACACATCAGCGTCGTGACCGACGTCACCGCCCTGGTCGAGTCCGAAGCCGAGGTCAGCCGCCGCGCCGAGGAGTTGTCGGCCATGCTGGCCAGCATCCGCCACGGCATCCTGCTGTGGGACACGAACCGGCGGCTGGTCGCGACCAACGCCGTCACCGGCCAGCTGTTGGGCCTGTCGCAGGACGTGCTGCGGCCCGGCCGCTCGCTGGAGGATATCATGGCCGACATGCGCGCCCTCCACGCCTGGGCCGATACCGAGGATGTCGAGAGCCTGATCCGGGACCTGACCACCCGCGATCCCGGCCAGCCGTTCAATCGGCTTATCACCATGCGCTCGGGCCGCGTGCTGGAATTGCGATCCGATCCCACGACCACCGGCGGGTGGGTCAGCACGTATACGGATGTCACCGATGCCCGCATGGCAGAGGACGCGCTGCGGCGCGGGCGCGACATCGCCGAGGCCGCGAACCAGGCGAAATCCCGCTTTCTGGCCACCATGAGCCACGAGCTGCGCACGCCGCTGCATGCCGTCATCGGCTTCTCCGACACCCTGATCCGGGAGGCGCCGCAGCCCGACCCGGACCGGATCGCCGAGTTCTCGCACGAGATCAACACCGCCGGGCGGCAGTTGTTGTCCCTGATCAACGTCATCCTCGACATGGCGCGGATCGAAGCCGGGCGCTTCGACCTGGCCGACGACACGATCGACATCGAGCGCCTGGTGCGCGCGGCCCTGCGCGCGGTCGACATCGACGCGCAGGCGGCCGAGATCACGGTGCAATCCCGCCTGCAGGAGGGTCTGCCCGGGCTGCGCGCAGACGAGCGGCGGATGATGCAGGCGTTGAATCAGCTGCTGTCGAACGCCATCAAGTTCACCGAGGTCGGCGGCCTGGTCACCCTCGCGGTATCGGTCGCGCCGACCGGGGAATTGCTGATCGAGGTGCATGACACCGGGATCGGCATCCCGCGCGGGGAGCTCGATCGCGTGTTCGAGCCGTTCACCCAGCTGGATAACGCGCTGTCACGACGCTACCCCGGGTCGGGCCTGGGGTTGTATATCGCGCGCGCGATGGTGCTGGGCCATGGCGGGCAGCTGACGCTGCGCAGCGAGGAAGGGCGGGGCACCGTGGCCGAGGTGCGGCTGCCGGCGGAACGCCTGATCCGCCAAGCCTGATCCGCCAAGGCAGTCCCGATTGTGCCCGCCGTGGTGGTCAAACGGGGTCCGCGACCCCATTCTACCCAAGACAAGATGCCTGCAAGGATGAGCACATGACCCAGACGGACATGACGTCGCTGGCCGCGACCGACCGGCTGTTCTTCGAACGCGCCGGCGCCGAGCTGGATCGGGTTGCGGCGGAACGCGTGGTTGGCGAGGCCCTGGCGGGCAGCGACGATGGCGAACTGTTCCTGGAATACCGCGAAAGCGAGCAGATCAGCCTCGATGACGGGCGAATCCGCAGCGCGGCCTCGGATTCGTCGATCGGATTCGGCTTGCGCGCCGTCGCCGACGAGGCAACCGGCTATGCCCATGCCGCCGAGATCTCGGAAAAGGCGCTGCGTCGCGCCGCCGACAGCGTCTCGGCCATCGCCGCCGGCCATGCCGGCACCGCCGCCGAACCGCCGCGGGCGACGAATGCGCGCCTGTATTCCGACGCCAATCCGCTGCGGGAGATGCCGTTCTCGGCCCGCACCGCGCTGCTGTCGGAAATCGACGCCTATGCCCGCGGCAAGGATTCGCGGGTGACGCAGGTGATGGCGTCGATCGGCGGCGAATGGCAGGCGGTGCAGATCATGCGCGCCGACGGGACGCGTGTGGCCGATCTGCGCCCGCTGGTGCGGCTGAATGTCTCGGTGGTCGTGGAGAAGGACGGCCGGCGCGAAACCGGCAGCTATGGCACCGGCGGGCGCTTTGCCTATGACACCGTCACGTCCGGGTCCGTGTGGCGGGGCGCGGTCGACGAGGCCTTGCGCCAGGCAGTGGTCAATCTGGACAGCCGCCCGGCGCCGGCGGGCGAGATGGAGGTCGTGCTGGGCTCGGGCTGGCCGGGCATCCTGC
>CAYZKM010000382.1:0-5156 GCA_964478525.1 uncultured Bifidobacterium sp. | reverse complement strand
TGCCGACGCCGCGGATGCGGGTGGGGAACATCTCGGACGTATAGGTGGTGATCGGCCCCCACACGCCCAGGAAGCCCCAGCCCCAGGCGATGCCCAGCACGAACAGGGTGGTCTTGTCGGTGGCGAAGATCCACCAGGTCATGCAGATCGTGGCCTGGATCAGCATGACCGCGAAGCCCAGGCGCCGGCCCAGCCGGTCGATGAACCAGCCGGCGAAGCAGATGCCGGTCACGCCCACCAGGCCCCACCAGATGTAGAAGCTGCCGTATTCGGCCGGGGTGAAGCCGTGCTGTTCCTTCAGGAACAGGGGCATCCACAGCCCGACGGTGCTGAAAGCGATCACCGAGGACGAGGCGACGAAGGTGGACAGGATGGTGTTCCTGATCAGGTCGGGCAGGAACAGCTGGCGGATGCCCGGCCTGCCGGCCTTGGACATCCAGGCCTGGTCTTCCTGGCTGACCATCATGCCGCGCGCCATGCGGTCCCTGATGCGGTTGCGCCGGTCCTGCATGCGGACCCAGTACGGGGATTCCGGGCACATCATGCGGACATAGATCGCGATCAGGGCGATGACGGCGGGCGGGATGAAGGCGGCACGCCAGCCCCATTCCGACACGACATAGGCCGCGATGCCGCCGGCCAGCGCCGCCCCCACGCCCCAGGCGGAGCGGTCGGCCGAGATGACCAGGCCGCGCAGGCGGGCGGGCCAGGTTTCCGCGACCAGCATGGACCCGATGGCCCATTCCCCGTTCAGCGAGAAGCGGACCAGGCCATAGGCGACGACATAGAACCAGAAGCTGTTCGACAGGGCGACCAGCGGCATGCACAGCGAGAACATGGCGATGTTGATCGCCAGCAGGTTCCGCCGGCCGAACTTGTCGGCAAGCCAGGGCCAGAAATACAGGCCGAAGATGCCGACGAACATCGCGATCTGCACGCCCGAGCGATAGGTGGTCAGGTCGACGGCGAATTCCTTGATCACCTGCGGGGCGACCACGGCGAAGATGACGCCGTCCATCCCGTCGAAGCCCCAGCCCAGCCCGTTGGCCATGGCGATGTGCCAATGGGTCCTGGTGACCTTGGTATTGTCGGCCGCGTTGCGGAACGTCTCGGACTGCATATGCCGTTGTTCGAGAGGCCCCATCTCGGCGCCGGCGGGCGGGACCGCGGCGGCATCCGCCTGTGTGACAGACATGGTCGTTTCTCCTCGTTGATCATGGCCGTTGCGGGATGATCTCCCGGTCGGCGCCGTCTTCCCCGTGGCCGGGGATTGAAATCAGGCAAGACCAGATACGGATACTTGTCCAGAGTGGCATTTTTCACTGTGCGCAACATGACCTGGCGTGTCGTGTCGATCGTGTCGTGAATCCGCGGCCTGGCCGGTGATGGAGCGTTCGATTGGGCTTGATTATATTGACGTCAACGTTTATCAAGTCCGTCAATATATGGCGGCGCATCATGAACGATAACGACGCACCCGACCCCGGCTGGCTCAGCGCCGAACAGGCCCTCAAACGCCTGGGAATCGCGCGCCAGACCCTGTACGCCTATGTCAGCCGCGGCATCGTCCGCTGCCGCCCCGACCCGGCCGACCCGCGCCGCAGCCAATACGACCCGAACGCCATCGACACGCTGCTGGAACGCCGCCGCCTGGGCCGGGCACGCCAGGCCGTGGCCAAGTCGACGATCGACTTCGGCGAACCGGTGCTGACCTCCCGCATCACCCAGATCGCCGAGGGGTCGCTGTGGTACCGCGGACGCGACGCCATCCGCCTGTCCCGCACCGCGACGCTGGAAGACACCGCCGCCCTGCTCTGGGCCATCCCTCGCTTCCCGCGCTTCCCCCCCGCATCCGGCGCCCTGCCGGTGGGCGGCACCGCAATCTCCCGCGCGTTGCGCCACCTGGCCGTGCTGACCAACCGCGAGACCTGGACGCAGGGCGGCGACGCGCTGATCGAGGATGCCGCGCAATGCCTGCGCGCCGTCGCCGACGCGGTGGCCGACCGGCGGGATGCGCTGCCGATCCACCGGATGCTCGCCCGCGCCTGGGCGCTGGACGAGGACGGCGCTGAGATGCTGCGCGGCGCGCTGGTGCTGTGCGCGGATCATGAGCTGAATGCCTCGGCCTTCGCGGTGCGGGTGGTCGCCTCGACCGGGGCGTCCCTGCCGCATTGCCTGATGGCGGGCCTGGCAGCGCTGAGCGGACCGCTGCATGGCGGCATGACCGGGCGGGTGCGCGCGATGCTGGCCGAACCGCGCATGCTGACCGACCCGCGCGCGGCCATCCATGCCCGCCTGGCGCGCGGCGATGACCTGCCGGGATTCGGGCATCGGCTGTACCCCGATGGTGATCCGCGCGCCGCGGCGCTGCTGGACGGGATCGGGCCGGACCCGCGCTGGCGCGGCCTGCTGGCGGCGATCCTGGCGCTGACGGGGATGCGGCCCAATATCGACGCCGCGCTGGTCGCGCTGGAACAGCATCTGGGCCTGCCCGACGGGTCGGCCCTGGCGATCTTCGCCATCGGGCGCACCGCCGGCTGGCTCGCCCATGCGCTGGAACAGCGCGGCGAGGGGCAGCTGATCCGCCCGCGCGCGCAGTATGCCGGCCAGCAGCCGGAGAAGAGTTAGGGCAGCGTATCGATCTGCAGGAACTCGAAATGCGTCACGCTGTCGGCCCTGGTCCACAGCCCGACGCGCCCCGCCCCGGCGATCGTGCCGTCAGCCACGTCGAACAGCGGCCGGTCGTTGAACGAGACCTGCAGCCGGTCGGCCTCCACCCGCAGCCCCAGCGTGTGCCACTGCGCGCCGGCGACCGCGACGTCCTGCCCACCGATCTGCCTGGCGGTGCCGTTCGTCACGACATACAGCCGGACATTGCCCGCCAACGCATCGGCCCGCGCGACGTAGTAGTGACGCGCGTCCTGCACCCGCGCGATCACCCCGCCCGCCTGGGCGACCACCCCGTCGATCGTGCGGAACCGCGTCAGGGCCAGCACATCGCGTTGCCGGTACCCGTCCAGGATCGCCAGCGGAAAGCGCGTCGCGGACCGGTCCCGCCCGGTCTGCGCCAGCACCAGCCCCGGGGCCGGCAGCGTCGGGTCGGCCGCGACCACCCAGACCGGCGGCATACCCGTTCCGGTCAGCGCCACCGAGAAATCGGCCGGCCCGGCACCCGCCGTCATGGTGGCGAACGAGACGCGCCGGCGCACCGCCTGTGCCCGTCCCGCCGGCGCCATCGCCATCGCGCCCATGCCCGCCAACGCCGCCCGCCGTCCAACATCCCGCACCATCATCGCTCCCCCGTTCGGCCGGCACCGGTGCAGCCTATCAGGATCGTGCCCGCCCGGAAGCCGCCCCTGGTCGGGCGCGACGATTTCCCGCAGTCTGGGCACGGACCGCGGAGGCGTCGGGCATGAACGTCCCTCTGACCATCATCGACCTGGCCGGTACGGTGGCGCTGCTGCTGTGGGGTGTGCGCATGGTGCAGACCGGCATCCAGCGCGCCTTCGGCCCGCGGCTGGGCCAGCTGCTGATGGCGGCGCTGGACAACCGGTGCAAGGCCTTCGCCGCCGGGCTGGGCGTGACGGCGATCCTGCAAAGCTCCACCGCCACCGGGCTGATGATCACCGGCTTCGCCGCCGGCGGGCTGGTGGACCTGGTGCCCGCCCTGGCGGTGATGCTGGGGGCCAATGTCGGCACCACGCTGATCGTGCAGGCGCTGTCGTTCAACATCGCGAGCCTGGCACCGGCGCTGTTCCTGGCCGGCTTCATCATGTTCCACCGCGGCGATGCCACCCGCACCCGCGACCTCGGGCGGGTCTGCATCGGGCTGGGGCTGATGCTGCTGTCGCTGCGCATGCTGCTGGATGTCATCACGCCATACGAGGATATGCCGAGCCTGCGGATGTTTCTGGGAGCGGTGACGACCGAGCCGGTGCTGGGCGTGCTGCTGGCGGCGATCGTCAGCTGGGCGGCGCATTCATCAGTGGCGGTGGTCCTGCTGGTGATGTCGCTGGCCACCAAGGGTGTGATCCCGCCCTACACCGCGCTGGTCCTGGTGCTGGGCGCCAATCTCGGCACCGCCATCAACCCGCTGCTGGAGGGCACGAGCGGCAACGACCCGGCGGCGCGGCGGCTGCCGATCGGCAACCTGGCGAACCGCGCGCTGGGATGCGCCGTGGGCCTGGCGCTGCTGCCCTGGATCGGGCCGTGGCTGGTGCAGGCCGTGCCCGACAATGCCCGGGCGGTGGCCGATTTCCACACCGCCTTCAACCTGGTCCTGGCGGCGTTCTTCCTGCCGCTGCTGACCCCGTATGCCGCGCTGCTGCGGCGTCTGTTTCCGCCCCGGCTCGATCCCGCCGACCCCGCTCGGCCTTTGTACCTGCACGCCGGCAGCCGCGCGGTGCCGCCGGTCGCTCTGGGGGCGGCGGCGCGGGAGGCGTTGCGCCTGGCCGATGTGCTGGAGGCGATGCTGCTGGGCGCGCGCGACGCGCTGTCCCGGTCGGACCGGCGGCGCATGGCGGAGACACGGCGCAAGGACGATGTGCTGGACCGGCTGAACACCGCGATCAAGACCTATCTGGGCGGGATGGACCCGGCGGCGATGTCGGATGCCGATCACCAGCGGGCCGAGGACATCATGACCTTCGCCCTGCACCTGGAGCAGGCGGGCGACGTCGTGGAACAGAACCTGGTCGGGCTCGCCGCGCGGCGCCTGAAGCGGGGCGTCGCCCTGCCGGCGTCGGATCAGCAGCAGATCGCCGAGCTGCTGGACCGCCTGGTCGCCAACCTGCACGCCGCGGCGGCGGTGTTCATGACCGACGATCCCCGCGCCGCCCGCACCCTGGCCGCCGAGAAGGAGGTTTTCCGCGACATCGAGGCCGAGGCCACCAGCGCCCATTTCTCCCGCCTGCGCGCCGGCGGCGGTGGCGCGCCCGAGGCGGGCGGGGCGATGCTGGATGCGCTGCGGGACCTGAAGCAGGTGAACGCGCATCTGGTCGCGGCGGCGGCGTATCCGGTGCTGAAGAACCAGGGGGAGCTGCTGGCGAGCCGGTTGCGGCGGGAAGCATAGAGGCAGGTGTCGTGGCGGGCGGGATCGCCGCGGCTAGCTGTCATTTCCAAAGACATTGTCCCCTCCGCCCTGTGATTGTGCTTGC
>CAYZKM010000381.1:0-5158 GCA_964478525.1 uncultured Bifidobacterium sp. | reverse complement strand
AAGGAGAAGGCGGCTGAGGAGCCGAGATAGCCCAGGTACAGGCACGGCGGATGGAAGGCGAGGCCAGGGTCGTGCAGCACCGGGTGCGACCCGCGCCCGTTCGGTGGCACCGGGAACAGGCGGCTGAACGGGTTGGACGTGAACAGGATGAACAGCAGGAAACCGACGCCGATCATGCCCTGCACCGCCATCACGCGCGCCTTCAGCGCCGGCGGCAGGTTGGCGCCGAACAGGGCGACGGCGGCGGTGCAGAAGGACAGCATGAAGACCCACAGGACCATCGAGCCCTCGTGGTTCCCCCACACGCCGGAGACCTTGTACAGCAGCGGCTTGTCGGTGTGGCTGTTCTCGAACACGTTGCGGACCGAGAAGTCCGACGTGACATAGGCGAAGGTCAGCGCGGCCATGGCCAGCGCGATCAGCAGGAATACCGTCAGCGCGCAGGACCGGCCCACCGCCATCCATGCCCCGTCGCGGCGCGCGGCCCCGGCCAGCGGGACGGTGGCCTGGATCAGGCAGACGAACAGCGCCAGGATCAGCGCGAAATGGCCGATTTCGACGATCATGGCGCAACGGTCAACAGGGTCATGGGCCAGGAGGTGCGCGGTAGGGCGGGGTTGGTCAAGACCCTGGCGTGCAGCCCATGTGTCAGGCCGCCCGCCGGCGCGCCACCGGGATCACCGCCAGCAGGGCATTGACCAACGCCTCCATCATCGCGTCGGTGTGCAGCGGGGTCGGGGTGAAACGCAGACGCTCCTCGCCGCGCGGCACGGTCGGGTAGTTGATCGGCGTTGCGTACATCGAGAATTCCTGCAGCAGGCGCCGGCTGACCTCGGTGCACAGGGCGGCCTCGCCGATATGCAGCGGCACGATATGGCTCGCGGATTCGATCCGCGGCAGGCCGGCCGCATCGAAGCGGGCCTTCAGCGCGCCGGCCCGCTCGAACAGCCGGACCCGCAGATCGTTGTCGGCGCGGACATGGCGCACGCTGGCCAGCGCGGCGGCGGCGACGAGCGGCGGCAGAGAGGTGGTGAAGATGAAGCCCGGGGCGGTGGAGCGGATGAAGTCCACGACATCGGACGCGCCGGCAATATAGCCGCCATGGCAGCCGAACGCCTTGGCCAGCGTGCCCTCGATGATATCGACGCGATGGGCCACGCCATCGCGTTCCGACACACCGCCACCCCCGGCGCCGTACATGCCCACGGCATGGACCTCGTCCAGATAGGTCAGGGCGCCGTAGGTCTCGGCCAGGTCGCAGATCGCGCCGATCGGGGCGATGTCGGCGTCCATCGAGTAGACCGACTCGAAGGCGATCAGCCGGGGCGCGCCGGCCGGGGCGGCACGCAGCAGCGCTTCCAGATGGCCCATGTCGTTGTGGCGGAAGATGTTGCAGACCGCCCGCGTGCCCTTGATCCCCGCGATCATCGAGGCATGGTTCTTGGCGTCCGAGAACACCTGCCAGGCCTGGTCGGGGCCCATCGGCAGGCTGTTCAGGATCGTCGACAGCGCCGCCTGGTTCGACACGAAGCCGGATGTGAACAGCAGCGCGGCGGGCTTGCCGTGCAGATCCGCCAGTTCGGCTTCCAGCGCATCGTGCACCGGGCTGGTGCCGCTGATGTTGCGGGTTCCGCCGGCGCCGACGCCCATCAGGCGGGCCGCGGCGCAGGCGGCCTCGGTCGGGACGGGATGGCCGCCCATGCCCAGATAGTCGTTCGACGACCACACCAGAACGCGCGCGCCGTCCGGACGGACGTAGTACGGAAACCCGTCGGCCCGCTTTTCCAGCGCGGTGAAGACGCGGTATCGCCCCTGCGCGCGGATGTCCTGGAGCGTCCGGCGGCAATGGGCGTGGAACGGGGTCATGAGTGGGCGGAGCCTTCCAGTACGACGCGACCGCGCATGCGGGCCGTCCCCGCAATGACGCATGAAACCGGTATTTTCGTCCACAGGCTGGAACGGAAACCCAGCCATCTCATTGATCCGCATCAACGGCGCGGGACAAATTCCGCCCGGGAATCGGGTCCGCCATGCGGGCTGCGCGGTTTGCAAGCCGGGCGGGCGATGCCATATGGCGGTGTTGCACCGCAGCACAAAGGAGCCAGGAATGCCGTTGAGCCCGCCCGCAGACAGGGAACCGCTGCACACGCGTTCGATCGAGATCAACGGGTACCGGCGCGCCGATGGCATGTATGACATCGAAGCTCATTTGACCGACACCAAAAGCTTTGGCCAGACCAACTACGATCGCGGCTTCATCGAGGCCGGGGAGCCGATCCACGACATGTGGCTGCGCCTGACGGTCGACGAGGCGATGACGATCGTGAAGGCCGAGGCGGTCAGCGACCGGACGCCCTATGTGATGTGCCCGACCGCGGCACCGAACTTCTCCCGCCTGGAAGGGCTGCGGATCAAGGCGGGGTTCCTGCGCGATGCGAACCATCTGGTGGGCGGGCAGGTCGGCTGCACCCATCTGCGCGAATTGCTGCAGCAGATGGCCACCACGGCGTTCCAGGCGATCAACCCGTCCAAGGTGAAGCGCGAGATGCGGGCGTCGGGCGAACCCGAACCGCGCGGCAGCGACGCGGTGGACGCGCGCATCACCGAGAAGATGGGTGGTGCTCCGAAGATCCTGAACACCTGCCTGGCCTACAGCGAGGCGGGTCCGCTGGTGCAGCGCCGCTGGCCGCACCTGTATACCGGGCCCGACCGCGAGACGGCCGAGGCGGCGGCCGACTGACCATGCCCGGCGTCATCCCCGGCGTTCGCGCGGGCCGGGGATGACGTGGGCAGGTCCGGCTCAGGCGGCGACCGAGGGGCGCGCGGGCGAGGCGAGGCGCGGGCGCATCAGCGGTCCGTGCCCGCTTGCCATGTGCCCCGACTCGGTCGCGGCGGCGCGGTAGTAGGTCAGGACGAAGACCCGCACCGCGCTGGTGCGTCCCCCGGCATGACCCTCGGCTTCGACCTTGCGGACCAGGGCGCTCATGTCCTGGCCCTCCCGCTCACAGATTTCGAGCAATGCGTCCCATAGCTCCGGCTCCAGGCGCATGCTGGTCCGGCCGGCACCGGCGACGACGTTACGATTGACCAGACGACTAACGGCCACGACCGCCCCCTTCACTCTCCTTGCGAGGGCGACAGAGGAACACAGCGGCCTTAACAGAGTGTTGAAATCGGCAAAAATTTCAATGTGTTGTTGAACACGATCGTACCAGCCGACCGATCAGATCGGTAGCGGGGCGGCCTTCATCCGCTCCATGCTGAAGCGGCTGCTGACGTTGCGCAGCGGCACCGCGGCGATCAGCTTGCGGTAGAAATTGTCGTATGACGCGATGTCCGGCACCACCACGTGCAGCAGGTAGTCGACATCGCCGCTCATGCGCCAGGCATCGACGATTTCGGGTGTGTCCTCGATCACCTTGGCGAAGCGGCCGAGCCATTCGCTGGAATGATCGGCGGTTTCGATGCCGACGAAGACTGATACGGGCAGGCCGACCCTGGACTGGCTGAGTACGGCGATGCGCCGTTCGATGATGCCTTCCTGCTCCATGCGGCGGATGCGTTTCCAGCACGGTGTCGGGGTCAGGCCGACCTTGCCGGCGATATCCGCGAGCGACAGCGAGGCGTCGACCGAGATCAGACGCAGGATTTCGAGGTCGAGGCGGTCCAGTTCCTTGTCGGCGGCCATGCGCTGGTGCCCTTTCAGGCGATCATAGGGGTAGAAAATTTCTCTTTCCCTGGTGTAGCGCGGATGATTGGAGAAGAAAATACTATTCTACACCAAATCGTCTCGCCCCCCCTGCTCAGCCCGCCGCCTGGTGCTCCTCGGGCGTGCGCAGGGTCAGCGACAGCGCGTGCATCCCGCCCGCCTCGGCCGGCCCGAACTCCTGCGCCAGCGCGGCATGGGCGGCGCGGGACCGTGCCACCCTGGTCTGGCCGCGGAAGGCGGCGGCGACCACCAGCACGGTGAAATGGGTCTGCCCGCCCGGCTGGGCACCGGCATGCCCGGCATGACGGGCACTGTCATCGCGGACCACCACCAACTCGGCCGCGAACGCCTGCGTCAGGGTCTGCTGCAACCGCTCGGCGCGGGATCGTGTGGGTTGGCTTTCCATGACGTTCATATCGATCAATCCCCCGGCCACGCCAATCCCTATTGCCTCCGGTCCGGCCGGCGCACATAACGAGGCGATGATCCGTCGTAGCGCGCGCTCCAGGGCCTACGCTCCCGACCCGGCCGCGCCGGGCCGGCCGTGCGACATGCCCGGATGCGATGCGCCCGGCGAATACCGGGCCCCCAAATCCCGCAAGGCCCTGAACGAGTATTTCTGGTTCTGCCTGGAGCACGTGCGGGCCTACAACAGCACCTGGGATTTCTACAAGGGCATGTCCCCGGCCGAGGTCGAGGCACAGCTGCGGTCCGATACGTCCTGGCAGCGCCCGACCTGGCCGCTGGGCCGGCTGGGCAGCGCGGCGTGGGAGGACGAGGTCCTGCGCGACCCGCTGCGCATCCTGGCCGAAGCGAAGCTGACCAAGGCGCGCCAGCGCGACGCGCACCAGACCCCGGCCGAACTGCGCGAACCGCTGGCGACGATGGGGCTGACCTGGCCGACCACCCTTGACGAGGTCAAGACACGGTACAAAGAATTGGCCAAGCGGCACCACCCGGATGCCAACGGTGGCAGCCGCGATGCCGAAGAACGCCTGAAAACCATCAATCTTGCCTACGCCGCCCTTCGCTCCCGCCTTGCCACGGAACTTCGCATGGCCTCCGCGGGGTAGCGCTCTTGCGCATATGCGCGCCAGGGGTAGACTTTTCGCGAATTGAAACAGGACACGCTGGTCTATGAACACGGTTGCCGCAAACGCCGATCCCCGCCCGACCTCCGAGATCAACCTGCCGGACACCAAGGTATCGGCGCGCGAGGTGTTTGGCATCGATATCGACATGGAGGTTCCGGCCTTCTCGGTCCGCACGGAACACGTGCCGGACCTCGATTCCTCCTACCGGTTCGATCGTGAAACCACCCTCGCGATCCTGGCGGGCTTCGCCTACAACCGCCGCGTGATGATCCAGGGCTATCACGGCACCGGCAAGTCCACCCATATCGAGCAGGTGGCCTCGCGCCTGAACTGGCCCTGCATCCGCGTGAACCTG
>CAYZKM010000380.1:0-5184 GCA_964478525.1 uncultured Bifidobacterium sp. | reverse complement strand
CGTGGCAGCGGGTGAATCATGCGATCAGACAATAGGATAGCGCGCGCTGACCGTTTACGGTCAGCCGGAAAGCGCGCTAGCCGCCGCGGGAGCGCCGGATCATGTCAGGCCAGACGGGTACCGACGACATCGTCGAGAACGACGCGACGGCCTTCGTCGTGGCGGTGCCCAGCACCGACAATACCGAGTTCACCAACCTGCTGCGCCTGGGTCACGCCAACCCGGCCGACGAGGGCAAGCTGGCGCAGGACCCGGCCGCGAAGACGCCGACCCTGATCAGTGCCTGGTCGGCGACGGCATCACCGTTCTCGGATGGCGAGCTGGCATATTCGACCGGCACGACGCAGCTCGTCGCGCCATACGGGTATATCCGGATCGGCACCGCGACCACCTACGAGGGGTGGCTGCCGGATGACGCCGCGACCGCCACCGGCAAGGCCATCGCCCCGCCGGCGGGAACGCCCCCCACCACATTCGATGCGGACAGCGTGCTGATCTACAGCTCCAACACCGTGCAGCTGTTCGCACCGACGATCAGCCAGACAACCAACGAGCTGTCGTCCTGGTCATCGGACAACCTGTCGGTGATCGCGGATTCCAGCAACGTGATCAGCGCCACGCGGTCCTGGGGCAGCGGGGACTGGCCCGCCAGCGCGACCTACCAGCGCGTCGATGCGATGAATTCGACGCTGGGCACCACGACGAATCTGGTGACCGGCAATGCGATGACGCAATGGGTCGGCAACGACGCCTCCACCGGCCTGGGCGGGCTGCTGTGGTCGAATTACGGCCACACGCAGAACGTCTTCGGCGGGTGGATCGTCAATATGATCAACAGCGCCATCGACGTGCAGGGCTTCAACGAGGTGAAGATCCTGACCGACTACCAGGTCGACGCCCTGGCCGCGATCAGGCTGCTGGTGACCGAAGGCAGCGAGATCAGCGGGCTGACCAGTTCGACGATCGCCAAGGTCGGCTGGATTACCGCGGCGGTTTCGGCCCTGGCGCTGGCGGGCCTGAACCTGACCAGTTCGGTCAGCGTCGACAGGACGGGCGCGGCAGCCACACAACCGACCACGGATGCCGCCAGCGGCAGCGTGACACCGTCGTCGAATACGTCGCTGAACAGCGCGATGCGAACCGCCATGGAAACATCGTTCGTCGAGGTGACGGCCGCATCCGCCCTGATCCTGCTCACCCAGGCCATGGCCATCGCGGCCGGGGTTGCGGCCAATTTCGAAGGCGCCGCAGCCCAGGCGAGCGCAGGCGCCGGTCTCGAAATCACCCCGCTCGGCATCCTGATGCAGGCCGGGCCGACGAAAATGCTGATCGACGCGACCGGCATAGCAGCGACGGCACCGGTCGTGCAGCAGGTGATCGTGCAGAACCTGATCGATGCCGGCTGATCGGCGATGAAGGTCGTCAACAAGACCCCGTTCGCCTTTCAGCCACTGCCCAGCACGGTCAACCCGCCGCAGCGGTCGCTGACGCTGATCCTGAAGGGCACGTTCACCCTGAACCATCAGGGCGTGGTGACGCTGGACAAGGAGCAGCTACCGATCTCGACCGACAAGCCGTTCCTGGACGATATCGGGCGCAGCCTCGCCTGGGCCACCGACCTCGCCCCGTTCAAGCCGCATACCGATTTCTATGTCATCGGCACGTTCCACCAGCCCGGCGGGGTGCCGGCGTCGCGTGGCGAGGCGGGCTTCACGCTGGGCCCGCTGCAGAAAAGCGTCGTCATCCACGGCCCGCGCCTGGCGGTGCGCCATCCGGACCTGACCTGGGTGATCACCCATGGCGAGCCCATCGCCAGCCTGGCATTGCGGTGGGAATACAGCTTCGGCGGCCTGTCCGACCGTCGCAACCCGATGGGCATGGGCATCGATCCGATCGAAACGGCCGATGGATCGCGGGTGATCCGCCTGCCGATGATCGAGGACCCGCTGCATCCGCTGACCAATCTGAACGAGCGTCCGGCACCGGCGAACCTGGCCCCGGTGCCGCCATCCTTCCAGTCCCGCCGCGTGAAGATGGGCACGCGCGATCGCCGCTGGGCGGTGTTCCGCGCACCGCTGCCACCCCGGGATTACGACCCCAGCTTCCACAACGCCGCGCCCGACGACCAGCAGGCGGGCAACTACCCGCTTGGCAACGAGGCGCTGACGCTGACCAACCTGCATCCGACGACGCCGACGCTGGTCACGCAATTGCCGGGGCTGCGCCCGCGCATCGGCGTGCTGCGCAAGACCGCCGCCGGCATCAGCGCCGACGAGGTGCCGATCAACCTCGACACCATCGTCGCGATGCCCGACCAGGACCGCCTGGTGCTGGTATGGCGCGGCGTGACCGATGTGCAGACCGCCTTCCTGCCCGACGAGATCCTGCTGTTCCAGTGCGAGATGGAACCGCTGGACGGCCCGGCCACCGTGCCGTCGCTGCCGGACCGCATGCTGGCCGAATATCTGGGGGCGAAGGATGCCGAGGAAGCCCGCAACAACGCCGCCGTCGCGCAGGCCTATGGCGAGATGTATAAGCTGCTGGCGAAGGCGAACCTGCCGGCCGATCTGATGACCGCCATCAAGGCCGAACCGGACCCGACCGCCGTGTTCAAGATGCTGGATACCTATGTGACTGCGGCGATGCAGGGCCTGAAGCAGAAATTCCCGGACATCCTGCCGGATCTTCCGCCGTGATCAGGGTCCTGATCGTGCTGCTGGCCTGGCTTGCACCGGCGGCCGCGGCGCCCGCCCCCACACCGCCCGCCCCCGCACCATCCGCGCTGGAAGCCCGCGCCGCGGCCGGGGATGCCACGGCGACCACGGAACTGGCGATCCGGCTGGAGCTCGGCCTTGGGGTCGCACCCGATCCGGTGCGTGCGATGGCGCTGTTCTGCCGAGCGGCGGGCCTGGGCGGGCGGGCGGCGACGCTGCATGTGGCGGCGTGGCTGCTGACGGATGACGGGCCGGACTATGACCCGGCGCTGGCGGCAAGCTGGCTGCAGCGGCTGCAGCGCCAGGAACGCGGCCAGTTGCCGAACGCGCGCGAGCGGCCGCCGCGCTGCCCGACCGAGACCGCGACGGGGTTGCCGAGTGCGGTCCACTCGATCGGGGCGCTGGTCGACAGCCTGGCCCCGCTGCAGGGGGTCGATCCGGCACTGGTCAAGGCGGTGATCGCCGTCGAATCCAACTATCAGAGCAACGCGGTGTCGCGCGCGGGGGCGGCGGGGCTGATGCAGCTGATGCCGCGCACCGCGCAGGATGTCGGCGTGACCGACCGGTTCAATATCGAGCAGAACCTGCGGGGCGGCATCGCCTATCTGGCGCAGATGCTGGCGGCCTACCGGGGCAATGTCGCGTTCTCGCTGGCGGCCTACAATGCCGGGCCGGCGGTGGTCGATGCCTGCGGATGCATCCCCGACAACGGCGAGACCGTGCAATACGTCAACCGCGTCCGGGAACTCTACAGCCTGGCCACCGCCCCGCGTGCGTCCGCGCCGGCGCGGGCTGCGGGCGCCCGCCGCTGAGCATGGTGTGTTTCCGCAACGGGTCGCGCCGCGCGCTGCTTCTGCTGCTGGCCGCGCAGGCGCCGGCGGGTGACGCGACGGTCGCGGTGCGGGCCGGCAACCATGCGGATTTCGGCCGGCTGGTGTTCGATACGCCGGCGAACACCAGATACACGGTCGCCCGCGACGGGGACCGGGTGCTGATCCGGTTCGCGCCCGATATCGTGCTGTCGGAGCCGCCATTCCTGCCGCGCAATGTCTCCCGGCTGCGGACGGCGCGGGGGCAGGTGGAGTTCACGATCCCGCCGGGTGCGACGCTGCGGCGGATGCGCCTTGGCGAGCGGGTGGTGATCGACATCACCGATCCGCCACCGGTCGTCGCGCCGGTCGCCCCTACGGCGGAGCAGCCGGTTTCGCGGATGCCAATGACCGCGGCGGCCAGCCCGCCGCTTGGGCCAGTTACCGCGGCGGCCAGTCCGCCGCTGGGGCCAGTCACCACGGCGGTCAGCCCGCCGCTGGGGAAGGTGGCGATGGAACAGGACGTGGGCCTGGTGATTCCAGCCGGCCAGGAGGTCGGGGCGGCGATGTTCCGGCGCGGGGCCGTCACCTATGTCGCGTTCGACACGGCGTTCACGTTCGATCAGGTGCAAGCCCCGGCCTTCGCGGCCGTCTCGATGCATGTCCTGCCCGACGCCACCGTGCTGCGCCTCGTCCCGCCCGACGGGCGAAGCGTGTCGCTGACGCGCGCGCCGAACGGATGGCGGATGGACGCCGTCGCCCAGGCCGGCCCGGTGCGCCCGATCCCGGCCCATGCCAGCGGACATCAGCTCGTCTTCGACGCCCCGGCGATCGGGCAGGTGCTGTCGATCGCCGATCCCGACAATGGCGCGCCATTGCTGATCGGCACGCAGCGCGCCCCCGGCACCGGCATCAGCGGCGAGCGCAGGACGGCGGATTTCGTGCTGCTGCGCACCGAGCAGGGTCTGGTGATCGAGGCGCTGTCCGACCGCGTGACGCTGCGCGCGATTGCCGGCGGCTTCGTGCTGAACACCCCCGCGGCCGAGACGCGCTGATCACGGCCTTGCCAGCCAGACATCCTCGAACCGCCAGCCGTTGTAGATACTGTTGACCATGATCGTCATGTTGCGGACCTTCGGTGCCCAGCACGTGGCCGACCGGCCATGCATGATGATGGGACGGGCGGCATCCTCCTGCAGGGTGCGGTCGATCTCCCACACCAGATCCCGCCGCTTCGCCTGGTCGGGTTCCATCGACTGGCGGTTGATCATGGCATCGACGGCGGGGTTGCAATAGCTGGTGTAGTTGCGTTGCGACCCACATGCGTAGTTCTCGAAGAATTGCTGGTCGGGATCGTCGACGCCGCTGCCGGTCAGGTTCAGTCCGATGCTGAAATCCTTGCGCGCGACCTTGGCGTGCCAGATCGCGGTGTCGATCACATCGAGCTCGCCGTCGATATAGGCGTGCTTCAGCTGGTCGATCAGGATCACCGCCGGATCGCGGTAGGAGGCGATGTTGCGGGTGGAGACCTTCACCCGCAGCCGCCGGTCCGGGCCATATCCCAGCCCGCGCATGATCTGCTGTGCCTCGGCGCGGTTCTTCGCCACATCGTCGCCATAGCCGGGGATGGTCCGCAGCATCCCGGGCGGCATCCCCCATAC
>CAYZKM010000379.1:0-5196 GCA_964478525.1 uncultured Bifidobacterium sp. | reverse complement strand
TGTCGGGCGGACGTTCGCAGGGCTGACGCGCGCGCAGGCGGCGGCGAAGCTGCGGGCGGCCAACACCGCCTATGGGTTCGTCAACGATGTCGCCGCCTTCGCGCATCATCCGGCACTGCGGCGGGTGACGGTGGCGACCCCGGGCGGGCCGGTGGCGATCGCCGCGCCGCCGGTGATCCTGTCCGACGGCGAGCGCGCGCTGGGGCCGGTGCCGGCGATCGGAGAGCACTCGGCGGCGATCCGGGCCGAGTTCGGCGCCTGACCCCCGGCTCTGGTCAACGCCGCATGAAGAACCAGGGCTGGCGCGCCGCCGCGCCCTGCGCCTGTGGTCCGGGCGGTGCCGGGGGGACCGGCATCGGCGGCTGATATGCCCAGGTGACCGGTGCGGCGCGATAGGCGTCCAGCCCGCGTCCCGGCGCGGTTCCCCCCGCCCCGCCCGCCATCGCGGCGGCCGGCAGGGGGATGATCCGGCCGGTTTCCTGCCTCCCCAGGATCGCCTGGCCCCCGGCGGCCAGGCCGCGCGGCATGGTCGCGCCCCAGGCGGCGGCCAGCGCGGCTGGCCCGCCGGCGGCGGGCCGCTTCTGCTCCTCGGGCCAGACGGCCATGACCTTCTGCTGATAGTCCTCGCCACGTTCCGCCGTCGCCGAGTGGTACCAGGCCGTCGCCTTCGGCCACCCGCCGGTCTGGTCGAACAGCTTGCGCAGGAAGCGGGCGGCATAGTCGGCATTGGCCGCGGGATCGAAGGCCTGTTCCAGGCTGGCGAAGGCATTGGGGTGGTGCATCAGGTTGACCTGCATGCAGCCGACATCCATCGACGTGACGCCGCGGGCGCGCAGGGCGTTCACCGCCGCGATGGCCTGCTGCTTGGTGTCGAAATAGGCGCCCTGGCCCTCGGCGTTCACCGTCCAGGGCCAGGGCGAGACCTCGCCGGACGCGGGATCGCGCCGCCCGCTCTCGACCCGTCCGATCGCCTGCAGAAGCTGGCCGGGGATGCCGTACCGGCGTTCCGCCAGGTCGATGGCGGGGCGGCACAGCCGCGACGGCTGCAACCCGGCCAGCCCGCCCCCCAACCCCAGCGCCTGCGCCGCGGCCGGCGCGGGTCCGGCCAGGGCCGCGCCCAGCCAGGCCAGCGCGACGGCGGAGCGAAGGGGGGCAAGGGCGGGCCGCATCGCGACAGGCTAGCGGCGAGGTATGAACAGACCCTTACCGGCGGAGGCAACCGTCCGGCAATTGTTTTGCTGCGATGCAAAAAATCACTTGCACACGAACGGTCAATTCGGTATACATCATCTCGCGACAAGGCGATCGCTGATCGCATTGTTTGCTTTCTTGGACGTTTCCTCCCTAAACTTGGCGGCACTTCGCGGTGCCGCCATTTTTTTATCCAGCCCCGGCGGTGGCGTCACTCGCCGATCAGGGCCGGCGCCTCGCGCGTCACCGCCTCGATCAGGCGGGTCAGGTCCCGGCGCAGCCCCTCGAATCGCGACAGCCGCTCGATCCGCGCCTCGTCCATGTACAGGTCCCGCGCCACCTCGATCTGCAGCGCATGCACCCGCGCCTGCGGCCGGCCATAATGGCGGGTGATGTAGCCGCCGGCATAGGGATCGTTGCGCCGCACCACATAGCCGAGATCGGCCAGCACACGCTCCACAAAGCGGGTGATCCGCGGCGTGCAGGCGGTGCCGTGCGCGTCGCCCAGCACGAAATCCGCGGCCTTCCCCCCGCCCCGCGTCGGCTGGCCATGCGAGGGCATCGAATGGCAGTCGATCAGCAGGCAATGGCCGAACATCGCGTGCGTGCCGCCGATCAGCGCCGTCACCATGTCGTGGAACGGCCGCCAGCACTGCTCGACGCGGCGCTCCGCCTCGGTGAAGGACAGCTTGCCGCGATAGATCGCCTCGCCCGACGCCACGACGCGCGCGATGGTGCCCAGGCCGGCACCGACGCGCACCGAGGTCGTGTTGACCCAGGGTGGCAGCGGATCGGCGAACATGGCGGGGTCCAGCTCCCACGCCTCGCGGTTCACGTCGCAGAAGGCGCGGGGGAAGGTGGCGGCGACCAGCGGGGCGCCATGCGCGGGCGCGGCGGCGAACAGCTCGTCGACGAAGCTGTCCTCGCTGCGGCGCAGATTGTGCGGATCGAGGCGGGAAGCCGCCAGAAAGCCCGCCGGATAGACGCGTCCGGAATGCGGAGAGGCGAAGATCACCGGCGCCGTCTGCGACGCGGGACGCGTCACCCGCAGCGGCGGCGCGTCCGGTTCGGTGATCGGGGCCAGGGGCAAATCCATGCCCGCATTCAAGCCGGGGCCGGTCGCGATGTCACGCCCCATCACGCCGCCCCCTCACGCTGCCCCATCAGGCTGCCATCTGCATCGCCTCCAGCTCGGCCAGCAGGCGCAGGACCGCGCCGACCTGGCGATCCAGCCCGTAGCGTTCGCCCACCCAGCCGCGATACAGGCCGGGCCTGGCCGAGCGGATCAGGGCGACGGCATCGTCGATGGCGGCAAACAGGCATTCGCGCGGCCACAGCAGATCGGCGCCGGGGAAATCATGGATCACCGGGAAAGCGCCGGCGGCCATCGCCTCGCCGATGTTCAGGCCGAAGCTTTCATACATCGACGTCGAGACCAGCACCCCCTTGTCGGCATACCAGGCGGGCATGTCGGCGACATGGCCGTCGAAGCGCACCGTCCCGCCCAGGCCCAGCGCGGCGATCATGCGTTCCAGATACCGCGCGGTGCGCAGATCGGTCAGCGCGCCGGCGATGTGGACGCTGAAGCCGGGGGCGACCTGGTTCAGCCGGTGCGCGATCTGGACCAGCAGCATCGGGTTCTTCTTGGGCTCGACATGGCCGACCCAGGCGATGCGGTGCCGTTCGGCCTGGCCGGGCCGGAACCGGTCCATGTCGATGCCGTTGGGGATGACCGTCGCCGGCAGCGGGATGGCGGGGAAGTTGCGCGCCAGCGTCGCGGCGATGTCGGCACCCGGTACGACCAGGCGATGGATGCGCGACCAGTCGACGCGGGCGGGGTAGTCGGTCTGCAACGCCTCGATCGAGTGCAGGCGCATCACACAGGCCCGCCCGTCCAGGACCTGCCCGCGCGTGGCCCAGACCGCGTGATCCCAGCACCATTCCAGCCACACCAGGTCGGCCCAGCCGATGGCCTCGGCCAGGGCAGGGCCCGGTGGGGCGCTGATGAAGCGCAGGTCATAGGCCGCCGAGAGGGCCGGGATCAGCGGGGCGAGGAAGCTGTCCTGGCGCTGCTTGACCCGGTCGGCCAGCAGCAGGCGGGGTCTGCCGGTCATGTCCGCGCCGGCGGGACGGGGTGCGGCGGAGTGGGATGCGGCGAGCCTGGGCGCGGGGTGTCCGGTGCCTTGTTTGGCGCCGCCGCGGCCGCTTCGTCGTGGTCCCGGGCGGGCGGGGCGCCGGCGCGCTGCGGGATCGCCTGCTGGTGGGTGCGATAGGCCTCGATCTGGCGCTGGCTCGGGATCGTCGAGGTCAGCGCCCCGGCATCGTCGCGGAACTCGATCACCACCAGGCCCAGGGCCGGGTCCAGCCGCAATGTCGGGTTGGCATACGGCTGCGCCGCCGGCACCGCCCGCTCGGCCGGACCCGGCGCCGCCGGCGTCGCTTTCGGGGCGGCGACGGCTTCGCTCGGGCCTGGCAGGGGCTGGACGGTGGGGATGGACAATTCGCTGGGCATGGCGGCTTCACCGCGTTTCATGCGCCGTTCTGGCGCTGACGACAGCGGGACCCTAGCCCCCGGCGGTTAACAACCGGTTAACGGCGATCAGGTTTTCACCAGCACCACCGCCTCGACCTCGACCGAGATGTCGCGCGGCAGGCTGCCCATCCCCACCGCCGATCGCGCCGGGCGGCCATTCTCGCCGAACACCGCGACGAACAGGTCGGTGCAACCGTCGATCACCCGGGGATGCTGCTGGAAATCCGGCACGGCGTTGACCATGCCCAGCACCTTCAGGACCGTGTCGACCCGGTCCAGCGAGCCCAGCGCGGTCTGGATGTTGGTCAGCAGGTTCAGCCCGCACAGTTTCGCGGCCTGGTAGCCGTCCTCGACGGACAGGCTCGCGCCGACCTTTCCCGTGATGATGCCGCCATCCGCCCGGCGCGGCCCGACGCCGGACAGGAACAGCAGGCCCCCGCCCAGGCGAAACGGCACGTAGTTGCCGATCGGCGCGGGCGGTGGCGGCAGGACCAGGCCCAGGGATTGCAGGCGTTCGGTGGCGCTCATGTCGGATGCTCCCGGTTATTCCGCGGCGCGTGATCGGGCAGCCGAGCCCTGCAGCAGGTCAGAGACCTCGTGCGCCGATGCCACGGTCTCGATGGCGGACAGTTTCTCGAACAGCGGGGCGATCTGCGCGCGGCGCAGGGCGCGTTCGGCGCAGTCCGAGAACTTGGTCCACAATTCCTCGCGCGTCATCGGGATGCCGGCGGGGCCGCGGCTTTTGTAGTCGTCCTCCCGCGAGGCCAGGCGGCGGCCATCCTTCATGTGCACCACGACCTCGGCGCCCCATTGAAAGGTGCCGTCCAGCGGCATGTCCGGGTGCGGGCGCGCCTCGACATGGCGCATCAGCGCGCGGATGGCGGGGTCGCGATGGGCCTCGCCCTCGAAATGGTCCAGCTTCACCGCGCGGTCGGCCAGGGCGCGGGCGACGCAGTACTGGATGCTGAACTTGGCGGCCAGCGGGTTCTGCGGGTCGGGGTTGTCGGTGTGCGGCAGGCGCCGGGCATGGGGCATCACCTCGATGCGGGCGACGTCGGCCGGGCGCAGGTCGTATTGGCGGGCCAGGTCCAGCATCCGCCCGACCGATGCATGCGTGCTGCCGCAGCACGGATAGGGCTTCAGGTTGGGATCGCCCGGCCCCTCGGCTTCCAGCGGCGCATACCAGTCCGCCAGCAGTTTCGCGGCATCGTATGTGCCCGGGCCGTTGAACACGTCCAGGAAGCCCTGCTTGTGCTCGAACGTCGCCGGGTTCGCGGTGTAGCCGGCCTGCGCCATCATCACGGCGAACAATCCGTTGCGGGTGCCGTGGCCGACATGCAGCGGCTTGGTCATGGTGCCGAAATTCGATTTCAGGCCGGATGCGAAGGACGCCGCCATGCCAAGTGCCACCGCGGTGGTGTCGCGGTCCAGCCCCAGCAGGCGCGCGGCGGCGGCGGTGGTGCCGAAGATGC
>CAYZKM010000378.1:0-5197 GCA_964478525.1 uncultured Bifidobacterium sp. | reverse complement strand
CGCGCCAATATGTTCGCCGCCATGCTCGCCGCCGCCACCAAGCGGATCAAGATCGTCATGCTCGGCAACCCGCTGCCGCTCTGGGACAACCCGGTGCAGCTCGCCGAGGAACTGTCGATGATCGACATGGTCTCGAAGGGCCGCCTGGTGTCGGGCTTCGTGCGCGGGGGCGGCCAGGAGCAGCTCGCCAACGGCGTGAACCCGGCCTTCAACCGCGAGCGCTTCCAGGAAGCGCACGACCTCATCATCAAGACCTGGACCCAGCCCGGCCCGTTCCGCTGGGAAGGCACGCACTACCAGCAGCGCGTGGTGAACCCCTGGGCGATCCCGCTGCAGAAGCCGCACCCGCGCGTGTGGATCCCCGGCGTGATCAGCAAGGAAACCATCGTCTGGGCCGCACAGAACGGCTACCCCTATATCGCGCTGAACACCCCGGTCGAGCGCACCAACCAGATCTGGGCGATGTATGACGCCGCCGCGGCCGAGGTCGGCATCAAGGGTGGGCCCGAGTACCACGGCCTGCTGAAGCAGATCCATGTCGCCGAGACCGAGGAGAAGGCGCTGGAGAACGCGCGCCAGTTCATGTGGATGCAAGGCGAGTTCACCGGCCTCGCCCACCCGGTCTGGAGCACCCCGGCCGGCTATGGCAGCCCCGACAACCGCCGCGGCTTCGCCGAGTTCGCCACCGGCCGCGGGAAGAACCTGCGCTACCGGCCGAACCTGGAACAGCAGCTGAAGGACCTGATGATCATCGCCGGCACGCCCAAGCAGGTGATCGCCAAGCTGCGCGTGCTGCTGGAGGAAACCCGCCCGGGCATCCTGTCGTTCTGGGGCAATGACGGCAACGTCTCCCACCAGGATTCGATGACCTGCATCAAGCTGCTGGGCCAGGAGGTCTTCCCGGCGGTGCGCGAGATGGCCAAGGAGATGGGCCTGAACAGCCCGTTCGAGTCGAACACGCCGGTCTCGGTCCGCTACCTGAACGGCGATCCGGTAAAGCAGGCCGCCGAATAGGCGCTTCGCCCGGGCACTGGGCAACCGGGGGGGCGGTCCGGCCGACGGCCGGGCCGGCGTCACTCCGGTGCCCGCGCCTCGCCCGGCACGCCAGCCAGGCGCAGGCCCAGCGCCATGTGCTGGCGGTCGCTGTCGCGCGTCAGCGGCGTGGTGGCCAGAAAGTGCTGGACCGTGAAACCGGCCTCGATGCCCAGCAGCCGCTCCAGGACGCTCGCCGCCTCCTGCTCCATCCCCAGATGCCCCAGCGCGGCCAGATAGGGCTTGCAGCTGAACGAGAAGCCCGGGTTCAGCGCGCTGACCGACCGGCCGACCCGCACTGCCGCCTCGTGCTCGCGGCGCAGCAGATGGATCAGCACGAAGAACGAGTCGAAGAAGAACGCATGCGGGTCCATCGGCGACAGCTGCTTGTACCGCCGAGCCCGGCGCTCGGCCTCGTCGAGGTCGCCGAGACAGGCATGGGCGGCGGCGGACAGCGCCCAGCCCATGGCGAGGTTCGGATTCAGCACCAGGGCGCGCTCGTGCAGCGCCACGGCCTCGGGCAGCTGGCGGTGCAGGAAGGCGCGCACATGCCCCTCGATCGCCAGCGCCCGCGCGTCATAGGGGTCCAGCGTCGTCGCCCGTTCCGCCAGCCGCCCGGCCTCGGCCATCAGCGCGGCGGAATCCTCGCCCCAGTCCCGGCCCCAATCCTGCCCGACCAGGAAGATGTGCCAATACGCGTACCAGGCATGGGCGGCGGCATAGTCGGGATCCTGCAGGATCGCCTCCTGCAGCAGCCGGCCGGCCTGCATGAACTTCGTGTGTTCCATCTGCCCGATCAGCGGGATCGCCCGCAGCATCAGGTGGTATGCCGACGGGATCCGCGGCGACTGCTCGGTTGCGCGGCGCGCCTCGATCAGCAGGATCTCGGGATCGACCTGTGCGACGACCTCGGCGGCGATCTCGTCCTGCAGCGACAGGATGTCGTCATCGGCACGGTCGAACCGCCGCGCCCACACGATCTGGCTGTGCGCGCGCAGATCCATCAGCCGGACGGTGATCCGCAGCCGGTTGCGCACACGCTGGATCGTGCCGTCCAGCAGGAAGTCGACACCCAGCACGTCGCGGATCGCATCGTCGCGATGGATCTCGCTCGCCCGCTCGACGGATTGCGACGCGACGACCGACATCCACCGGAACCGCGACAGCGCGCTGGTGATCTCCTCGGCCAGGCCGTGGCCCAGATGCGCCTCGTTGCGCGACAGGCCGACGATCTGCAGCGCGCGCACGCCGATATGGAGGTGGCCGTTGCGGTTGTAGGGCATCACCGGCACGTCGGGCTGTTCGCCCGGATATGGCGGGTCGGCGATATGGGCGTCGGTGGCACGGATCTCGGCCAGCAATTGCTGCGTCGCCGGTGACGGCACCGCGTCGAGGGAATCGGCCAGCACGGCCCGGCAGCGTTCATAGGCCTGCACGGCCAGCCCGCGCTCCCCCCGCGCGGCATGCGCGCGCATCAGCGCCCGCCACGCCCCTTCATGCGCGCGGTCGATCCGGATCAGGCGTTCGGCGGCATGGATGGTCTGGTTCGCCCCGGCAAGGTCGGGATCATGCAGCAGCGTCTCGGCGACGTCGCGGGCGTGATCGCGCAGCCTGGCCTGCTCGTGACGCAGCCAGGCGGCGAAGGCCGGGTTGAGGCCCGACAATCCCTCCAGCAGGTCGCCGTCCAGCAGCGCGAGGCCCGCCGGATCAGTGGCACTCGCCCGCATCACCTCCTCCACATCGACCCAGATCACGCCCGGGCGCAGCGAAATCTGATCGCGCGTCACCACCAGGACATCGCGCCGCGCGGGGGCGAGGGCTTCCAGCAGGCGGTGCACTTCCTGGCGCAACGATCCACGCGCCTGCTCCTCGGGCCGTCCATGCCACAGCAGATCGGCCAGCCACGCGCGGGTGACCGGACGCGGCGCGGCAAGGGCGAGAATGGCCAGCAGCGCGCGGGCCCGCCGGATGGCGGGCAGCACATTTTCGCCGGTGACGGTCCAGGCCTCCATCTGCCCGATCAGCTTCAGGCGGATGCAGACATCATCGGGCGTCGGGGCCGCAGGTCCGGGCGCGCCCGCATCGAAGCTGGCGGCCCGCACAGCCGTGCGGGTCGCGGGGTTCGCGATACGGAACATGGGTGTTCTCCTGGCGGGGCGACGGCGCCGGTGGCGCGTCGTCGGCCAGGGATATCTAGGTCAGCAGCGCAACGGTCCGTTACGCATCATCATGCATATGCAAATTCGACGCCGTGCAGGTATTGCTCAGCCCGGCACCCGCGCGGCCACGAATTCGCGCAGCCAGCGATGCCCGTCATCGGCCCGCCTGGTCTCATGCCAGATGGCATAGATCGGGATCGGAATCTCCCGCAGCGGCGACTGCACGATCCGCAGGCCGCCGACATCGAGCCCGGGCCGGAACAGCGTCTTCGGGATGAATCCCAGCAGGTCCGTCTGCATCACCACATAGGGCACTTCCAGGTATTCGCTGACGGTCATCGCCCAGTCCAGGTGCATTTCGAGCAGCGCCTGTAACGACGATTGTATGGCCTCGCACGAGCCGTCCGGGCGGGGCTGGACGCGCACGAAGCGTTCGACGCGGAAGCCGGCGCGGTCCATCGCCGGCAGGGCTCGCGGATGATTGCCGCTGGCGATGCAGACCAGTGCGTCCTCGAACAGTTTGCGATTCACGAACCTGTCGTTGGTGGTCGGCAACCAGTCGATGCACAGGTCCAGATCGCCCGCCCGCATCCGTTCCTGCGGCTCGATCGGCAGCGTGCGGGTGTCGAACACCAGCGTCACGCCCGGTGCCGCGTGCGATGCCGCCTCGCGCAGGGCCAGCCCCCACAGCGGCCCCATCGGATGCGGGATGGCGATGTGAAAATGGCGGGTGGATGTGGCGGGATCGAAGCCTCGTGCCTCGGACACCGCCTGGCGCAGCACGTCCAAAGATCGGCGGATATCGGGATAGATCCGCCTGGCCACCGCGGTCGGCACGATCCCCTGCCCCACCCGCACGAACAGATCGTCGGCGCACGCGTCGCGCAGCCGCGACAGCGCATGGCTGGTGGCGGACTGGCTGAGCGAAAGCCGCTCGGCGGCGCGGGTGATCGACCCGCATTCATAGATGGTGGCGAAGGCGATCAGCAGATTGAGGTCGAGGCTGCGAGGGCCGAGGCTGGCCGGCATCGGATGCGGTTCCATTCCACCGGGGAACCGCCAGTGTCCCACACTTCTTCCGGCTGCGGAACAGGCGGCGGATCAGCCGCGTTCGTCGAACATCTGGTAGGCCAGGTGCACCAGATGCTCGGCTTCCGCGCGATCGCCGACCGAGAAGGCGAGGTCGGCATCGGCCACCAGGCTGCGCATGGTGTCTTCGCGCGCCGCGGGTGCCTGCGCGAGCGCGGCGTTCAGATAGTCGGCGGCGGATTGCGCGAACCCGCGCAGCAGCGAGATCTGGTACGCGTTCAACGCGCGCGGAACGGTGTCGAACATGCAGAACGCGCCGATGGTTTCCAGTGCGACGGACCGGAGCACGCAGCCCGCATAGGCGCGCAGGAATGGCGTGGCGGTGACGAGGTCGCTGTCACGAAACACCGGATGGCACGTGAGGTCGGGGATGCACAGCACATCCCCGCCGCGCATCGTCGAGCGGCACATGGCGCGATCGCTGGCCAGATCGACCGCGCCGACCAGGAAATGGCTGAGGTCGAAGCCGGGGGAATGGCTGCGCAGGGAAATGCCGACGACCGGGAATTGCAGCGCCTCGGCTGCCGCGCGCGCAAGAAAGCGGACCCGGCTCGCGCGCCGCTGGGCTTGCGGTAAACCTTTCACGCCATTGGGAAACGTGGCTGCATCCTCCGGCACGGCCCGCGACACTCCTGAAAAAAGTTCAGATTCATGGTAATGTTCAAAGGCTATCGGCAAGGTAACAGCAAATCAACGGACAACCGGGATAGTGCTGGGCGAAGCACTGCCAAGCATGGCCAAGACGATCCGGCCGGGACGGCCATCGACACACCGGCGAAAAAATTATGTTGCAAATCATATTGATCTCAGCATGATTTTTCCGATCACGGCAGGCCAGCCACGCCACGGTTGCAGCATACCCGGGCGAAGACAGCCATGCCGTGTTGCCCCGGAATTTCGACAGATGAAATATTATC
>CAYZKM010000377.1:0-5228 GCA_964478525.1 uncultured Bifidobacterium sp. | reverse complement strand
TGCCGTCGACCAGGCACATGATGGGGGCGGCGCAGTTCAGGATGATGAAGCCGACGGCGTATCTGGTGAACACCTGCCGTGGCCCGGTGGTGGACGAGGCGGCGATGATCGAGGCGCTGGCCAGCGGCACGATCGCCGGGGCGGGGCTGGATGTGTTCGACCAGGAACCGCCGCCGCCGAACAATCCGCTGTTCGCGCTGAAGAACGTGGTCCTGACGGCGCATTTCGCCGGGCCGACCTACGACAACCAGTTCACGCGGTTCCGGAACGCGTTCGACAACTGCCAGCGCGTGATCCGCGGAGAGGCGCCGCTGTGGGTGATCCCCGAGCTGCAGGGCTAACGCGCTGCAGGGCCGGACGCGCGGTGGCGCCGGCCCCCACGCCCGTATCTACGAACCCACCGCGTCTACGAACCCAGCATCGCCACCGCACGCGGCAGCAGCCGGGCGAAGCGGGCGGCCCAGGATGCCTGGCCGGCGGGGCCGGCGATCAGGTCCTGGCGGATCTCGATCTCCACATGCGACAGCCCGCGCTGCTCCCCATGCGTGGGAATGCCATAGTCGCTGGCCTCGGTGATCGCATAGGGCGCGTTGTCGCCGACGATCAGGTCGCCCTCGGCGCGCAGCAGGTCCAGCATGATGCCGGCCATGCGGATGTCCTTGTTGTACAGCACCCCGACCTGCATGTCCCGCCGCTCTCCCTTGAAGCTGGGCGTGAAGCTGTGCATCGCCACCAGGACGGTGCGGCGTCCGGCGGCCTTGCGGGCATCCAGCAAGGCGGTGATCCGGTCGTGATATGGCGTGAAGATCGCCGCCACCCGGGCGGCGCGGTCGGCGGCGGTCAGGGCTTCGTTGCCGGGGATCGGGGTGTATTCGCTGACCGCCGGGATCGCGGTCGGCCAGTCCGGGTTGCGGTTGCAGTCGATCACCAGGCGTGAATAGGTCTGCAGCACGGCGGTCGCGTCCAGGGCCTGGGACAGCAGGCGGGTCACCGCGGCGATGCCGATGTCCCAGGCGATGTGGCGGTCCATCTCGGCATCGGGCACGCCCAGCTGGCGCAAGGCGCGCGGGATCCGCCGTCCGGCGTGATCGGCGGTCAGGACGATGTCGGCCGTTCCGCCTTCCCGCAGCAGCTCCACCGGTGACGGTTCGTCGGGGGCAAGCAGGCTCTGCGATGGGGCTGGCATCGTCACTCCGGGGGAATTGCGCGGGGCGGACAGGATGCGCCAACACCCCGTCGTGGACAAGGAAAGGGCCGGCGGGGGAAAAGGCAGTCGGGAAAGGCGCGGCGGTCAGGCGTTCAGCTTCGCCCGGATCACCCGCGCCAGGTCCTGGCGCCGGTGCGGCTTGTTCAGGATCGGCACCGTCGGCGGCAGCTCGGCCTTCCGGCGGTCGATACGGCTGTCGGGGAAGCCCGAGGTCAGCACCACCTTGATGTCGGGCCAGCGTGCCTTCACGGTGCTGGCCAGGGCAAAACCGTCCATCGGTCCGGGCATGACGATGTCGGTGAACAGCAGGTCGACCTTGCTCGATTCCAGGATCGCCAGGGCATCGGCCGCGGTGGAGGCGCCGATGACGCGATAGCCCAGCTGTTGCAGCTGCCGCGCCACGACGCGGCGCAGCGCCTCGTTGTCCTCGACCACCAGGATCGTCTCGCCGGTGCCGCGATCCGTCGCGGGGATTTCGTCTTCGGGCGGATCCACCATCGCCGCATCGGTCCGTGGCAGATACAGGCGAAACACCGATCCGATTCCCGGCTCGCTGTAGACGCTGACATGCCCGCCCGACTGCTTCATGAAGCCGAACACCATGCTCAGGCCCAGCCCGGTGCCCTTGCCGGGCTGCTTGGTGGTGAAGAACGGCTCGAAGATCTGGGCGGTGACGTCGCTGGACATGCCCACGCCGGTGTCGCTGACGCTGATCATCGCGTAGTCGCCCGGCTTCACCTCGGGGTAGGCGGCGGCATAGTCCTCGTCCAGATGCTGGTTGGCGGTGGCGATGATTATCTTCCCGCCGCCGGGCATGGCGTCGCGCGCGTTGTTGGCCAGGTTGGCCAGCGCGGCCTCCACCTGCGCGGGATCGGCGATGACGGTCCACAGATCGGGTGCCAGGTCCAGGGTGATCTCGATGTCCTCGCCCAGGGTGCGGCTCAGCAGCCGCATCATGCCGGACACCAGCTCGTTCAGCGCGACGGGCATCGGGCGCAGCGGCTGGCGGCGGGCGAAGGCGAGCAGGCGCTGCGTCAGGTCGCCGCCGCGCACCGCGGCGTCCAGCGCGTCGTTCAGCAGGTCGGCCGCGTCGCCGTCGGCGGCGACCTGGGGGCGGGCCAGTTCCAGGTTGCCGATGATCACGCCCAGAAGGTTGTTGAAGTCATGGGCCATGCCGCCGGTCAGGGCGCCGATGGCTTCCATCTTCTGGGCCTGGCGCAGCTGTTCCTGGCTGCGGGCCAGCGCGTCTTCGTGCTGGCGACGCTCGGTGATGTCGACGATCGTGGCCAGCACCATCGGTCCTTGCGGCGTGTCGATCGGGCTCAGCCCGATCTCGACCGGGACTTCGCTGCCATCCTGGCGCAGGGCGAGCAGGTCGCGCCCCGGCCCCATCGGCCGAGCGGTCGGCTGGGCGAGGAAGGCGGCGTGGTCGATGGCGTGCCGGGTGCGGTTGCGGTGCGGGATCAGGATCTCCAGCGGCTGGTCCAGCATCTCGTGGCGGGTGCGCCCGAAGATCGTCTCGGCCTGGCGATTGACCATCACGATCCGCCCGGCCGCGTCGACCATGACGATGCCGGACGGCGACGATTCGACGATCCGGCGCAGATTGTCCTCGCTGTGCCGCAGCGCCTGTTCGGCGGCCTTGCGATCCGACACGACTTCCGAGAACAGCACCGCGCCGCCGATCCGGCCGTCCGTATGCAGCCAGGGGCTCATTTCCCAGCGCACCCAGTCGGTGGTGCCGTTGGCGCGCGGGAACGGGTCGTCCTCGCGCGACAATGTCTCCCCGGCCAGCACGCGGCGATGGATGTCTCGCCAGCGTTCGGACAGTTCGGGGAACAGATCGTAATGGGACCTGCCGTTCAGCTCGTGCGGGTCGTTCACCGGCAGGTTGTAGTCCTGCACGAACCGGCGGCTGGCCGCGATATAGCGCATGTCCATGTCGAACATGGCGATCGCGGCGGGTGCCTTTTCGATGAACAGCCGTTGCTGGGCCACGATCTCCTGCAATGCGCCCTCGGCCGCGCGCAGATGGGTCAGATCGACGGCGAAGATCGCCACCAGGCCGGCGTGCCGGCCGGTCCGCCCGAACGAGACCAGGACGGGCAGCGCCGCCCCATCCGGGCGGTTCAGCATCTGGGTGATGGGCGGCGGCGGGCCGGCGGCAAGCGTGGCGGCGATGGCCGCCTTATGGCGGGCGGCGTCGGCGGCGGGCAGCAGCGATTGCCAGCGCCGTCCGGCCAGTTCCACGCGGTCCGGCCCGCCGCCGATCATCGCCAGGAACGTGTCGTTGGCCGCCTGGATCGTGCCGTGCGCGTCGACGATCACGATGCCGACCGGGCTCGCTTCCAGCAGCGTGCGCATCTCGGCCGCGGCGGTGTCCCGTTCGGCCAGGGCACCGGCGAGCAGGCTCGCCAGTTCGTTGGCCTCGCGCAGGCCAAGGGCCGGCGGCGTCCCGGCCGCGCCCGCCTCGGCGGCGGCCGGCACCCGGCGAAAGGCGCCGACGATCCGATGGGACACGGCCCATGCCAGGCACAGCCCGGCCGCGGTCACCAACAGCCCGATCGCGACGCTGCGCCACATCACGGCACGCATCGGTGCGTCGAACACGTCCTCGGGCAGCTCGATCTTGACGATGTAGTTGCTGACCGGGGCGTGGGCGAAGGCGATCATCGACGGCACCCGCTCGGGCGTCAGGGTGCCGGGCGGCAGCAAGCCCTCCCTGGCGCGCAGGATGTCCTGCAGGACCGACGGTATCGGCATCTTGCCCACGGTTTCGGCGTCGCGCAGCGACCGGGCGACGGTGACGCCCGTGCGATCCAGGACCGAGGCGTAGGCGCCGGCCGGCAGCCCCGCCCGGGTCAGCGCGGCGATCAGCCCGGCGCGGGGGATGCCGACGCCGATGACATGGGTGACGACGCCTGTTCCGGGGGCAAAGACCGGCACCGCGACGGCCACCCGGCGCAGCCCGGTGACCTGCGATTCGTACAGGTCCGACACCTGCTCCTCGCCGGTGCGCAGCGCAGCCTCGACCTGCGCGGGTGTGGATGCCCATGGGTTCAGCGGAAGCCGCGTCGTGCTGTGCAGGAACCGGCCCTGGCGGTCCCAGATATTGACGAAGACGATGTCGTTCGGGTCCGTCAGGCCGTCGGACAGGTAGTCGGCCGCGGCCTGCATCTCGATCCGCACGGCCGCCAGGTTGCCCTGGCCCAGCGCGTAGGACCCGGCCAGGGTGCGCCCGACCGAGAAGGCGCGCCGGAACTCCCGATCGACCAGGCGCGACAGCGAGCGTGCGTCCTCGACCAGCTGACGGCCGCGGCGTTCCCGCTCACCCTGGTACTGGGACCAGACGACGACGGCGCACAGCAGGACCAGCGGCAGCGCGACCGCGGCGATCGGCGCCAGCTGGTACCAGGCCAGGCCTGGCGCGCCCCGGGCAGGGCGCGGCTTCGGCGGCGTGCCGTCGCCGGTCCGGGGGGGGCGGCGCCGGCTGGTCGGTATTCCCTGGGTCGATCCGTCGCGTGCTGACATTCATAGGCTCGGCGGTCCTTCCGCGTGGCGCTCGCGGCGGTGCCACATGACGAGATAGAAACGACCGGACGGGCGAGCGGACCCATCGCCCGATTGCGGCCTATCATAATCAGCGGCTGACGTTCATGGTTCCACAAACCTAGAAAGGCGGCCATTGATCTGAGTCAAGGTATTCCGCCGCCGGCTGACCGGCGGTCCTGATCACCGCTGTGTGAGCGATGGCCGGCATCGCCGCCGCCCCGTCCGTGCACCGGACGGGGCGGCAGCCGGCGGGTCAGGCTACCCGGTTGTCGACCAGCTCGGTCACGACCGCCGGGTCCGCCAGGGTCGAGGTATCGCCCAGGCTGTCGGTCTCGTTCGCGGCGATCTTGCGCAGGATGCGGCGCATGATCTTGCCGCTGCGGGTCTTGGGCAGGCCAGGCGCCCACTGGATCGCATCGGGGGACGCGATCGGCCCGATCTCCTTGCGGACCCAGCCGACCAGTTCCTT
>CAYZKM010000376.1:0-5242 GCA_964478525.1 uncultured Bifidobacterium sp. | reverse complement strand
GCACCCACGGCAACGCCCGGCCGTCCCGCTGATCAGGCGGCCTCGTCCGCTTCCGGCGGCGGCGGCACGGGCACTGTCTTCCCCTCGCGCTCCAGACGCTCATTCGCCAGGGTCACGGCCATGTTCAGGTCGCTCTGGCTGCACAGGCCCAGGATCACCGGATCACGCGGCTTAATGTTGGCGCTGTTCCAGTGGGACCGTTCCCGCACCTTCTGGATCGTATCCTTCGTCGTTCCCAGCAATTTGCCCACTTGTGCTTCCGACAGCTGCGGAAAATTGCGCAGCAGGAAGGCGATCGCATCCGGGCGGTCGTTGCGCTTCGCCACCGGCGTATAGCGCGCCCCACGCAGGCGCTTGGGCATCGGATGCGCCGTCGTCGCCAGTTTCAGCCTCGCATTCGGGTCGGCCTCGCAGCGGCGGATATCGTCGGCCGTCACCTGGCTGTTCGCCACCGGGTCATAGCCGACGATCCCCTGCGCCACCTCGCCATCGGCGATCGCCTGGACTTCAAGCGGATGCATTCCGCAGAAATCGGCGATCTGCGTGAAGGTCAGCGCGGTCTTCTCGATCAGCCACACGGCGGTAGCCTTGGGCATCAGCGGCAGGGTCATGGCGTTCCACTCTCAGAGCCGGCGCGACCGCCAGGTGTCCTGCATCCCCTGCTGTGGGTCGTACCCCGGGCACGGTTCCGGACACAGCCCCCTCGGACACAGCCGCCTTGGACACAGTTCCCCTGGGCGTCGCGCGAACGGGGGGTATGACGCGCAGGCCGGGGTGGGTCAAGGGAGAGTTCCCGCTTTATGATGCCCCCGATTGCATGGGAGGCCAGCATGGCAGAAGACGAGGACGCCCCGCTCCGCAAGCGGACGCGGCTGGAGAAGCTGACGCTCGACACGCTCAGTGTCGATGAGCTGCGCGACTATATCGGGGAGTTGCGCGACGAGATCGCCCGTGTCGAGGCCGACATCACCCGCAAGCAGAGCCATCGCAGCGCCGCGGACGCCTTCTTCCGAAAGCCGTGACCGCCGGCGCCCGACGACAGGCGGCCCCCTCCCGCTGGGGAGGAGGCCTTGGGTCAGGGAAGGGCTGCGTGGATCAGGCGGCCTGCGCCGTCACCTGCGGCTGATCCGGCGCGACCGCCGGCGAACCGGTGCCGACCGTGATGCGGCGCGGCTTCAGCGCCTCGGGCACGACGCGGCGCAGACCGACATGCAGCAAGCCGTTCTGCAGGTCCGCGCCTTCGACCACCATATGATCGGCCAGCACGAACCGGCGTTCGAACGCTCGGCCCGCGATCCCGCGATACAGAAGCTCGCCCTTCTGCGTCTCGCTCGCGACGCGGCCGGACACCACCAGCGTGTTGTCCTTCGCGACGATGTCGAGGTCTTCCGGACGGAATCCGGCAACCGCCATGGTCAGGCGATAGGTGTCATCGCCCGTACGCTCGATGTTGTACGGCGGGTAGCTGGATGCGTCGGGGGTGGATGCGGCACTGTCCATCAGGCGGGCCAAACGGTCGAAGCCGATGGCGGTACGGAACAGCGGCGCGAAATCAAGATTGGTCATGGCAAACCTCCTGCTCTAGCAAGGTCTCGTGTGCAGGCCGCCCATCGGGGCCGACCCTGGTTCAGTGTCCGGAGCCCCGTCTGGGCGCTCCTGACACATCACGAGATGGGCAAATGCCCAGGCCAGTTCAAGAGGTCGTGGCGTCGGATCAGCTTTTGATGCCGAGTCCGCCGAATTTCTTGTTGAACTTGGCGACCTGGCCGCCGGTGTCCATCATGCGCTGCACGCCGGTCCAGGCCGGGTGCGACTTGGGGTCGATATCCAGGCGCAGCGTGTCGCCTTCCTTGCCCATGCAGGAACGGGTGGTGAACTGGGTGCCGTCGGTCATGATAACGGTCACTTCATGGTACTCGGGGTGGATGCCCGGCTTCATATGATCGATCCTTGTCTGGCGCATCCGATCCCGACCGGTCGCGCAAGGGGGCGTCCCTACAGGCACGGGGCGCGATGTGCAAGCATCCCGACACAACGCCGGGGGCGGGCGCCGCCATACCGATGTCACAGTGATACGCCGACATGGACCGGAATCGCCGGACCGACTATCACCCCGCATCCCTAGCGAGACATTCCCCAACGATGCTGATCCGCGCGCTTGTCGGTGTTGTCGACCAATGCCGGCGCAATGCCCTGGTTGTGTTCCTGACCGGCTTCGTGCTGGCCGGGCTGTCCGGCTGGTTTGCCGCCACCCATATGGGGGTCAGCACCGATACCGACCTGATGTTCTCGGCCGAACTGCCGTGGCGCAAGCGGGCGGTGGAGATGAAGCGGGATTTCCCGCAGTTCCACGACCTGATCGCCGCGGTGGTCGATGGCCGCACGCCCGAGGAAGCGGATGCCACCGCCGCCGCCCTGGCCGCCGCGGTGGCGGCCGACCCGGCGCATTTCCGCTCGGTTCGCCGCCCGGATGCCTCGCCCTATCTGCAGAAGCAGGGGCTGCTGCTGCTGGACCAGGCACAGCTGACGGCGCTGATGGACCAGACCGTGGATGCCCAGCCGTTCCTGGGCCAGCTGGTCGCCGATCCCTCGGCGCGCGGGCTGTTCGCCGCCCTGGCCCTGCTGGGCATGGGCGTGTCGAAGGCGGATACCGATCTCGGCCCCTACCTGGCACCGATCCGCACCTTCCACCAGGCGATCGCCGATGTGCTGGGTGGCAAGCCGCACCCGCTGTCGTGGCAGACGCTGCTGGGGGCCAGCGTGGCCGACCTGGCCGGGCCGTACCGCTTCGTGCTGATCCAGCCGGCGCTGGATTTCGGCGCCCTGGAACCGGGTGGGGCCGCCACCGACACGCTGCGCCGGATCATCGCCAGGCTGGAATTCGTCCAGGCCGGCACCGCCCATGTCCGCCTGACCGGACAGGTGCCCCTGGCGGACGAGGAGTTCTCGACCGTGGCGCAGGGTGCGGTCGAGGGGCTGGCGATCAGCGTGGTCCTGATCTCGGTGTGGCTGTTCCTGGCGGTGCGGACCTGGCGGCTGATCGTGCCGATCCTGCTGACCCTGGGCCTGGGGCTGATGCTGACGGTTCTGTTTGCCGCCGTGGCGGTCGGGACGCTGAATCTGGTCTCGGTCGGGTTCGGCGTGCTGTTCGTCGGCATCGCGGTCGATTTCGCGATCCAGTTTTCCGTCCGGTACCGCGAGTACCGCCATCAGGCGGGCGATCTCGGCGTGGCGCTGGCGCATACGGCCGCGCGGGCGGGGCATCAGATCTTCTTCGCCTCGCTGGCGACCGCGGCGGGGTTCCTGGCCTTCGTGCCCACCGATTTCTCGGGGGTGGCCGAGCTGGGGCTGATCGCGGGGATGGGGATGCTGATCGCGTTCGCCTGCACCGTGACCTTCCTGCCCGCCGCCATCACGCTGTTCGGCGCGCGCGGCGAGGCGGCCGAGATCGGCTTCGCCTGGGCGCAGCCACTGGACCCGCTGGTGGCGCGGTGGCGCTGGCCGGTGCTGGGCGTGTTCGCCGCGCTGGCGGTGCTGGCCGTGGCGCTGGCACCGCGCCTGACCTTCGATGCCGATCCGCTGCATACGAAGAACCCGAACACCGAGGCGATGCGCACGCTGTACGACCTGATCGCGAGCCCGCTGACCAACCCGTATACGATCGACATCCTGGCGCGCGACCCGGCCGAGGTGGCCGCGCTGACCGGAAAGCTGAAGGCGCTGCCGACCGTCGGTGGGGTGATCAGCCTGCTGAGCTTCGTGCCGACGGACCAGGCGCAGAAGCTGGCGGTGATCGCGGATGCCAACACGATCCTGGCCCCGACCCTGGCCGCGCACGGCCAGACCGCGCCGGTGACGCCGGACGAGATCCGCCTCGCCGCCAGGACCGCCCTGGCGCAGATCGACGCCGCCCTGCCGAAGCTGCCGCCCAACCACCCGCTGGCGGATATCGCGCGCGACCTGCGTGTCCTGGTGGCCGCGCCCGATCCGGTGCTGGAGGCGACCAACGCGGCGCTGACCCGCTTCCTGCCCGCACAGCTGGACCGGCTGCGCACCGCGCTGGCGGCCGAACCGTCGACCCTGACCGATGTGCCCCCTGACCTCGCGCGGGACTGGGTCGCGCCGGACGGGCGGCTGCGCATGCAGGTGAATGCCCGACCCGAGACCCTGGCCCATGGGGCGATCCGCGCCTTCGTGGCCGAGGTGCGTTCGGTGGCCCCGCAGGCGGCAGGATCGGCGGTCACGATCGAGGCTACCAGCGACACCATCGTCGGCGCCTTCCGCTCGGCCGCGATCTATGCGCTGGTGGCGATCACGCTGATCCTGGCCGCCGCGCTGCGCCGGGTGGCCGATGTGCTGCTGGTGCTGGCGCCGCTGCTGCTGTCGGCGCTGCTGACGCTGCTGGTCGCGGTCCTGGCGAACCTGGCGCTGAACTTTGCCAACATCATCGCCCTGCCGCTGCTGCTGGGCGTCGGCGTGTCCTTCAACATCTATTTCGTGATGAACTGGCGCGCCGGCCTGTCCAGCCCGCTGGGTTCGGCCACGGCCAAGGCGATCGTGTTCTCGGCCCTGACCACGGCGACGGCGTTCGGGTCGCTGGCGCTGTCGGCGCACCCGGGAACGGCGAGCATGGGCGAACTTCTGCTGATCAGCCTAGCCTGTACTCTTGTGGCGAGCCTGATATTCATTCCATCCTTACTGGCCGCGATCGGTCCGCCTGGACGGAACTGACGACGAGCGGCTGTGGGGAGGCGGGTTCGGTCGATGCGTGGGAAACTGCCGGCGGTCCTGTCCCTGATCCTGCTGGCGGCGGCGTCACCGCTGCCGGGTGGCTGCCCGCCGCAGCCGGCGCGGCCGACGCTGCCGCCGATCACACCGCCGCTGCCCGGTGCCGGCGCCCGTGCGGCCGAACCGTCGTCCACGCTGTCGGGCAGCGTGTTCACCGCGCCTGCCCGCGATCCGCTGGAGGGTGGCTGTCGCGTCCCGGCGGACGGGGAGGGGACATTGCGCGACGAGCAGGCCGACATTCTGCACGGGCTGGCCGCGCCGGACATGCTGCGGTCGCCGCTGGACGGGGTGCGGCGGTAGGTTTTCGCCGTAGCGCGCTTTAAACGGTCAGCGCGCGCTATCTTATTGTCTGATCGTATGATTCACCCGCTGCCACGGTTCCGCGCAGCGTGATCATGCTCTAGCCCGGATTTCTCACACGTCGCCATCAATCATGCTTGGTGACGGCATCCGC
>CAYZKM010000375.1:0-5259 GCA_964478525.1 uncultured Bifidobacterium sp. | reverse complement strand
GATCGGCGCCAGGCCGGTGGCCAGCGCAACCGCCGACCCGCCCGGGGAGCCGGCGCAGGTTTTCGTGGGGTCGAACGGGTTGCCGGTGGCGCCATAGACGGCGTTGCGGGTATTCGCCCCCGCCCCGAATTCGGGCGTGTTCGTCTTCCCGATCACATTCGCCCCACCGGCGCGGCAGGCTGCCACCACCCGTTCGTCCTGCGCGGGGACGTAATCCTTGAAGATCACGCTGCCATGAGTGGTGCGCAGGCCCTCGGTTTCCTCCAGGTCCTTGACCCCGACCGGCAGGCCGAACAGCGGCGGCAGCGGGTCGCGGCTGTTGGCGAGTGTCTCGGTTTGCATTTTCGCAAGTTTTCGCGCCCGGTCGAAGTCACGCGCGACCATGGCGTTGACGGCGTGGTCGACTGCTTCGATGCGGGCGATGCAGCTTTCCAGCAGCTCCGAGGGGGACAGGCGCTTGGCGCCGATCAGGCGGCGCGCCTGGACGGCGGTCAGGTCGCAGGGTTCGGGCATGTTTCGCGTTCTTCCATCAAGGCCATGCGGACCGGGACGATAGGGCCGCGGCCGGGTTCGCGGAAGAGCGGGACCCCGGTGAAATTCACTTCCGCTTAACCTGATGCGGGTAGATTTGATGTCAGGGCCGCATCGGCCAGCTCAGTTTCGCAAAAATAGTGGAATTTCGCGAGCTCGACGCGCTATACGGCAGCCTGATGTTCGAGCCCACACGACGACACACAGGGAATACCGATGTTCCGATTTATCCACTCTTCGTCATGCCGCGACGCGGTCGCGCAACTCGACGCGCTCAATCGCGGGCAGGCGATCATCGAATTCGCGATGGACGGGCGCATCCTGCGCGCCAATGCGAAGTTCCTCGATGTCATGGGCTATGCGAAGGAGGAGGTTGCCGGCAAGCACCACAGCATGTTCCTGGAACGCGCGGATTGCGAAGGCAGCGAATACAAGCGGTTCTGGGATCAGCTGCGGGCCGGGGATCACCTTGTTTCGCAATTCAAGCGCATCGGCAAGGGCGGCAAGCAAATCTGGATGGAGGCCTCGTACAACCCGGTCAAGGACCGCCATGGCAAGCCGTACAAGGTGGTGAAGCTGGCATTCGACGTCACCGCCGAGAAGAACGCGCTGGCCAATCTGCAGGCGCAGATCGACGCGATCCACCGGTCGCAAGCGGTGATCGAGTTCGATCTGGACGGCAACATCCTCTCGGCCAACGACATGTTCCTGCAGGCGGTCGGCTACCAGCGCGAGGAGATCCAGGGCAAGCACCACAGCATGTTCATCGAGCCGCAGCATCGCGCCAGCGCCGAATACCGGGCGTTCTGGGACGCATTGCGGCAAGGCAAGTTCCAGGCGGCGCAGTTCCGACGCGTCGGCAAGGGCGGCAAGGAGCTGTGGTTCGAGGCCTGCTATAACCCGATCCTGGATATGAACGGCCGTCCGTGCAAGGTCGTGAAGTTCGCGACCGACATCTCTCACCAGATCAGTCTTCTCAACAATTTCAAGACCTTGATCGACTCCAACTTCGCCGATATCGAAGGTGCCATCGCCCGGTCCTCGCACCAGGCGCAGTCCGCGGCGAATGCCGTCAAGAACAGCTCGGGCAGCATCCAGACCATGGCCGCCAGCGCCGAGGAACTCGCGACATCGGTGCGGGAAATCACCTCGATGATGGTGCGGTCGCGGGAAGCCACCGATGCCGCCTTCAACCAGACGACGCAGGCTGACCGCGCGACCCGGCGCCTGACCGAAACGTCCGAGGCGATGGGCAGCATCATCGCCCTGATCCGCGACATTGCCGGGCAGATCAACCTGCTGGCACTGAACGCCACCATCGAATCCGCCCGTGCCGGAGAGGCGGGCAAGGGCTTCGCGGTCGTTGCCGGAGAGGTGAAAAGCCTCGCCCATCAGGCGGCCAACGCGACCAACCTGATTGCCGCCGAGATCGAGAAGCTGCAGTCCGTGTCCAACGAGGTGGTCGATTCCCTGTCCAGCATCGGACAGTCCATCGACGAGGTGCGGGAATTCGTGGGAGGCACCGCGAGCGCGGTCGACCAGCAGAACCAGGTCACCCAGGAAATGTCGTCGGGCATGCAGATCACGGCGCAGAGCATGGCGGCGATCAACGACAACATGAGCGAGATCGCCACGGCCGTGGACCACGCGGCCAAGGCCGTGACCGACACCAAAGCCGCCGCCGAGGTGCTGGTCCGCTAACCCCGGACCGCATCTTCCCCGTCAGGCGGCCAGCGCGCGCTCGATCGCCGCGGTGTCGTAATACTCCCGGAACGCGATCAGCTTGCCGTCCCGGATCGTGAAGGTGTGTACCCACTCGCAGTCGAGCACGCCGCGCCCGCCGGATTTGTGCCGAGCGCGGGTCCGCCCGAGGACGATCACCGTGTCGGCGGAGGGGAAGAATTCCCGCGGCTCGAACGCCTCGAAATCCAGATGTGCCGTCAGCGCCACGAAGAAGTCCCGCATTCCGTCGCGCCCGCTTCGGCTGCCGGCCCAGGGGATGGTGGCGGCATCGCCGTTCGACCACCAGGTGACCCCCGATGCCGCGGCGTCCAGGATGGTAGGCAGGTCACCGCGGCCGAACGCGGCATACAGCGTGCGGATCAGGTCGGAATGGTCGGTCATCGTATCCTCCTTGCGTGTCCGATGATCTGACTACGCCCGACCGGATGCGGTGGATGCGCGGGCCATCCGGCTTTTCGTACCAGCCGCGCGCCGGGGGCAGCGCCGGGATCAGTATCCCAGCGCCAGCCCGTCCTTGCGTGGTTCGGACCCGCCGACCAGGCAGCCACGTGCCCGGTCGATCCAGATCGCCTGCCCACCGCCATGCGGCTTGTCGATCGCCTCCAGCGTGTGACCCAGGCGCTGCAGCCCGGCCAGTACATCGGCCGTGATGCCGCGCTCCACCTGCACCTTGCCGTTCAGCGGGAACAGGCGTGGCAAGTCGATCGCTTCCTGGATATCCAGCCCGTATTGCAGGTGGTTGGTCAGGAACCAGCTGTGGCCCATCGGCTGGTAATGCCCGCCCATCACGCCGTATGGCATCACGGCCTGCCCGTTCTGCGTCACCATGCCCGGGATGATCGTGTGCATCGGGCGCTTGCTCGGGGCGATGCAGTTCGGATGCCCACGTTGCAGCCGGAACCCGAAGCCCCGGTTCTGCAGCATCACCCCCGACCGCTCGGCCAGGATGCCGGACCCGAAGCTCTCGAACAGCGAGTTGATGAAGCTGCAGGCGTTGCCATCCTTGTCGACCACGCACAGGTACACGGTGTCCTTGTGCGGGGGCATGATCGACTCCCCGGCGCGCGGCAGGTCGCGCATCGCCCCGGCATCGCCGATCAGGGCCCGCTGCTGGGCCAGGTAGTCGGGATCGAGCATCTTCTTCACCGGCACATCCACCTGCGTGGGGTCGGCGATGAAGGCGTCGCGGTCGCGATAGGCAAGGCGCGCGGCCTCGATATGGCGGTGGGCGCGGATCAGGCCGGACGGGCCATCGGGCGCGTCGCCAAGCCCGCCAAGCATGCCGAGCATCATCAGGACCAGGATGCCCTGGCCGTTGGGCGGGATCTGATGGACGGTATAGCCGTTCCAGTCGATCTGGATCGGTTCGACGAAATTGGCGCTGGTCAGGCCGGCGGCGAAGTCTTCTTCCGTATGCAGGCCGCCCCGGGCGCGCAGCGTGGCGACGATGTCGGCCGCGACGGGGCCTTCGTAGAAGGCCTTGGCCCCGTGCCTGGCGATCGCGCGCAGGGTCTCGGCCAGGCCTGACTGCGTGAAGCGATCCCCGACCTTGGGGGCGGATCCGCCGGGCAGGAACATATGGGTGCCGTTCTTGCGCAGCTTCGCCTCGGCGGCCGCCCAGTCGGACGACACTTTCGGGTGCACCGGCCAGCCGTCGGATGCATAGCCGATGGCGGGCCGCAGCAACTCGTCCAGGCCTTTGGTGCCATGGGCGTTCAACAGGGTTTCCCAGCCGCTGATGGCGCCGGGCACCGTGACCGCATGGGCCGAGGTGTTGTCGATGGCCCGGATCTGGTGGCTTTCGTACCAGTCGATCGTCGCGCCGGCCGGTGCGCGGCCTGATCCGTTCAGCCCGATCACCCGGCCGGTCCCGGCCGGGGCGTACAGGCAGAAGCAATCGCCGCCGATGCCGGTCGATTGCGGCTCGATCACGCACAGCACCGCGACGGCGGCGACGGCGGCATCCAGCGCATTGCCGCCGGCGCGCAGGACATCGAGCGCGGCGAGCGTCGCCGCGGGCATCGACGTCGCTGCCATGCCATGGGTGGAGTAGACCGGGCTGCGGCCCGGAAAGTGGAAATCACGCATGGGCGGTCCTTGGGCTGGACGGTGGATGGGCAGGGCCGGGACGCCCGCCGTTGCGCACACGTTCATATAAGTATGGGCATACGAGTATGGGAACGGCCGGCTGGTGGGCGGTATCGTGCCGGCTGGAACCCGGCTTTGCAATGTGTCCCGGCGCGTATCATCGCCGGTTTCCCTGACGGTTGCGGGGCGTGGTTGGCAAGCGCGCCCAAACTGGCATGCTGGGCCTTTATGTCAGGGAGGCGATGATGGTCGAGCAGATCGACTATGCGGCGTTCGAGCGGGTGGACATCCGGGTTGGGACGGTCATCGATGCCCAGCCATTCCCCGAGGCGCGCAAGCCCGCCGTCAAGCTGACGATCGATTTCGGTGCCGGGATCGGCGTGCGGAAGTCTTCCGCGCAGCTGACGGTTCACTACAAGCCGGACCAGTTGATCGGGCGCCAGGTCTGCGCCGTGGTGAATTTCCCGCCGCGCCAGATCGGCCCGTTCATGAGCGAGGTGCTGACGCTGGGGATGCCGGACGAGGAGGGCGCGGTGGTGCTGATCAAGCCGGACTTCAAGGTTCCGGATGGTGGCCGGCTGTTCTGACGTCTATTCCCGCGATCGGCTGGTCGAGAAATTTGACAAATTGCCATTGGTTCGGGGTCCTGGAGTCAGAAAATTTGACAGTTCATTGCGGCGCTGGCGTTGGGGTCTGTGCAAGTAGTTGTTTTTACTCATACCGAGAAGTTGGCACGGCGGTTGCTTCCATAGGTCTCAGATGCCGCTTCGTTCGGTAGCGAGGCGCAGGTTTTTTTGGAGACGTGGAATGACGCGTTCGATCACCATCGGTGCAGCCACCGCAGCTGTGATCACCATTGCTTCCGCCGCCTCGGCGGGGGTGATCGTAATGCGGACG
>CAYZKM010000374.1:0-5262 GCA_964478525.1 uncultured Bifidobacterium sp. | reverse complement strand
CTGAGGCGGTACAGCGGGAGGGGCCAGGGGGCGGTCAGCGGCGCGTTCATCGGCCCGGCCACGGCGGGATCCGAGCCGGCGAAGTCGGCGACGATGGTATCGCCGGCCTTGGTGATGCGCAGCTTCACCGTGAAGGTCTGGTCCTCGGTCTCGCCCACGCCGATCACGCCGTCACCGTCGAAGATGTCGGTGAATTCGGCGGTGCCGTCGGGCAGGGCGCGCAGGGCGGCGCGCATCATGGTGTCGGAGTAGTCCAGCACCTCCTGCATGATCTGCAGCAGCGTATCGGTGCCGTATTTGGTGGCCAGTTCCGACAGCCGTTGCGCGGCGCGCAGGTTGGCGGCGACCTGCGCGCGCAGATCGCCCAGCCGTTCGGTGGGGGTGCGGACATTGGCGAAAATGATGGCCTCGATCGCCGGGTCGGGCTTGCCGTCGCGGTACAGGCGGATCGGCGGCAGGCGCAGCCCTTCCCCGTACACCTCGGTCACGGCGCCATAGCTGCCGGGGGTGGCGCTGCCGATATCGGGCCAATGGGCGCGCACGCAGCCATAGCCAAGCAGGCGGCCGTCGTGAAAGGCGGGGGCGACGACGTTCACGTCCGGCAGGTGCGACCCGCCGTCATAGGGGTCGTTGTGGATGAACACATCGCCCGGCGCCACGTCGGGGAAGGCGCGCACGATCGCGCGCACCGCGTCGGGCATCGAGCCCAGGTGGATCGGCAGGTCGGGCCCCTGCGCGACCATGTCGCCGCGTACGTCGAAGATGCCGCAGGAATAGTCGCCGGCCACTTTCAGCAGCGGGGAGTAGGCGGTCTTGGCGAGGACGATCTTCATCTCCTCGGCCGCGGAATACAGCGCGTTCTTCACCACCTCGAAACGGGCGGGATCGGTCTTCAACGCGGCCATGCGGGTCCCCTCTCGATCGGAGACGCCAGATTGGCGGAGGATGGGCGGGCAGCGCAACCGGGTGGTCAGCTGCGCCAGTGCGACTGCCTGGCGTGATGGCGGTACGACAGCGACAGCGCGAGGCCGGTCGAAACCAGCCCCAGCGCGGTCGGCAGCAGCCAGGCCGGTCGCACCATCAGCGGCGAGACCACCCAGGTCCAGGTCCACTCGCCGAACAGGCGCAGCGTCCAGTTCTTGATCGTCGACACCGCCCCGCGGTCGAGCTGGAACAGCCACAGCTCAAGCGACTGCGACCGGCTGCCCAGGGTCGCGACAGCGACCGCGGTCACCAGGAAGACGGCCGACAGGATGGCGAAGACTCGATGCGCAATCACATGAACAGCTTTTCACTCTTCAGGTCGGTATACAACGGCGCGACGAACTCACCATAGCCGTTATATATCTGGGTTGGCACCATTTCGTCGTCGCCCAGCAGGCGTTCCCTGGCCTGGCTCCAGCGCGGGTGGGGGACGGCGGGATTGACGTTGGCCCAGAACCCGTATTCGCGCGGGGCCAGGCCTTCCCAGAACGTCGCCGGGCGCTTGTCGGTGAAGGTGATCTTCACGATCGATTTCGCCGACTTGAACCCGTATTTCCACGGCAGCGTCAGGCGCAGCGGCGCGCCGTTCTGCGGCGGCAGGGTCTTGCCGTACAGCCCGGTCGCCATGAAGGTCAGGTCGTTCATCGCCTCCTCGATGGTCACGCCCTCGGTATACGGCCACTGATAGAAGGGGGAGCGCAGGCCCCGCATGGCCTTGGGCTCCTGCGCCGTCTCGAACACGACATATCTGGCGCCCCCCAGCGGCTCCGCGAGCTTCACCAGCTGGCTGAGCGGGAAGCCGCTCCAGGGCACGGTCATCGCCCAGGTCTCGACGCAGCGGTGGCGATAGACGCGTTCCTCCAGCTGCACCTGCTTCAGCAGATCGTCGATGTCCCAGGTGCGCGGTGCCTTGACCATGCCCTCGATGCGGACGGTCCAGGGCCGGGTCTGCAGCGCCTGGGCCTCGCGCCAGAGGTTCTTGCTCTCGCTGAATTCGTAATAGTTGTTGTAGGTGGTGGCGAATTTCTCGTCCGTGATCGCCCGCCCGGCCACGTAGGCCGGATTGCGCTTCGACGATTCCCCGGCGGCCCGCGCGGCACGGACGGTGACGCCGCCGCCGATCGAGGCGGCGACGGCGCCCGCGATCAGCCCGCGGCGGTTCAACACCAGGTGTTCCGGTGTCGCCCTGCTGTCGGCGATCTCCCACCCGCGGCGCCTGATGATATGCATTGTCTCGATCCCTTCGTCCTGCTGTACAACGTCTACGCGGCAGGGCCGCCGATGGATGAACGCCTGGATGTGCTTCTTCATTCCCGACCCTGGTTGTATGACCTGGCGGGATCGGAGACATTACAGCCGATCCGCCGATCGAAGCGAAGAAATCCCTTCTCCCGCCCTCTTGTCCGGAGCCGACCCGATGCATCTTGCCCGATTCCCGCGCGTGCGGCTGTTTCCCACGCCGACCCCGCTGGAAAAGCTGGAGAATCTGAGCCGGGTCCTGGGCGGGCCGGAGATCTGGATCAAGCGCGACGACTGCACGGTGGTGGCGACCGGCGGCAACAAGGTGCGCAAGCTGGAATGGCTGATCGGCGAGGCCCGCGCGCAGGGTGCCACCCATATCGTCACGCAGGGGGCGGTGCAGTCGAACCATGTGCGCCAGACCGCCGCGGTGGCGCGCCGGTTCGGCATGCACTGCACCGCGCTGCTGGAACACCGGATCGAGACCAACGACCGCGACTACCTCAACAGCGGCAACGTGCTGCTGGACAGGCTGTTCGGCTGTGCCATCGAATACCGCCCGGGCGGGCTGGACATGAATGCCGAGGCCGAGAAGAAAGGCGCCGAACTGCGCGCCGCCGGCGTCAGCACCTATGTCATTCCCGGCGGCGGATCGAACACCGTGGGCGCGCTGGGCTATGTCTCGTGCGCACAGGAACTGGTGCAGCAGGCCGACGAGATGGGCCTGAAGATCGACCGCCTGGTCACCGCCACCGGATCGGCCGGCACCCATGCCGGCCTGGTCGTGGGGCTGCAGGGTGTCAATGCGCATATCCCGGTACTGGGCATCGGCGTGCGCCTGCCGCGCGAGCGGCAGGAGGCCAACGTGTTCCGCCTGGCTGAGGCCACCGCGGACTACTGCGGCGTGCGCGGCGGCATCCCGCGCGAGGCGGTGGTCGCCAATTGCGACTATGTCGGCGACGGCTATGGCATCCCCACGCCCGGGATGGTCGAGGCGGTGCGGATGATGGCGCACGAGGAAGGGATCCTGCTGGACCCGGTCTACTCGGGCAAGGCGATGGCCGGGATGATCGACCTGATCCGCAAGGGCAGTATCGGCCGCGACGAGACGGTGGTGTTCCTGCACACCGGCGGGGCGGTCGGGCTGTTCGGCTATACCGGCCATTTCGAGCAGGCGCTGGGGGTTTAACACCGATGCTGCGCAGCGAACACCGCATCCTGACCACCCATACCGGCAGCCTGCCGCGTCCGCCGGCGCTGACCGGCCTGTATGCCCGCCGCTCGCAGGGCGAAGCGGTGGACGAGGCCGCGCTGGACGCCGCCGGCAAGGCCGCCACGCGCCATGTGGTGCGCAAGCAGATCGAGTCGGGCATCGACATCGGCAACAACGGCGAACAGCAGCGCGAGGCGTTCTTCCTTTACGTCCGCCACCGCATGAGCGGCTTCGGCGGCGGCTGGCACCGCATGCCCTTCGCCGATACCGCGCGATACCAGGGCTTCGCCGCCTGGGGCGACCTGGTGTCCTCGGGCCGGCCATCGGTCAGCAACCGCGACGGCGTGCCCGAGGCGGTGGGCGCGGTCGAATACCTGGACCACGCCCTGGTGCGGGCGGAATGCGATGAATTCGCCGCCACGCTGAAGGAAGTCGCACCCGCCGGGTTCGCCCAGCCGTTCATGACCGCGCCGTCGCCCGGCATCATCGCCGCGGCCATGCGCAACCGCTTCTACGACACCGAGGACGCCTACCTGGCCGCGCTGGGCAAGGCACTGCAGGTGGAATACGAGGCGATCGTCAACAGCGGCTTCCTGCTGCAGATCGACGCCCCCGACCTGGCGCTGGAGCGGCATGTCTCCTACCAGGACAAGCCGCTGGGCGATTTCATCGACTTCGCCGACCGGGTGGTGGCGACGATCAACGCCGCGCTGGTGAACATCCCGCGCGAGAAGGTGCGCATCCACGCCTGCTGGGGCAACTATGAAGGCCCGCATGACTGCGACGTGGCGATGCACGACATCCTGCCGGCGATCGGGCGCGCGAAGGTGGGCGGGTGGGTGCTACCGATCGCCAACCCGAGGCATCAGCACGAATATCGCTGCCTGAACGAACTGCCCTTGGACGATGGCCAGGTGGTGGTGGCGGGCGTGATCGACCCGCTGACCAACTTCGTCGAACACCCCGAGGTGGTTGCCGACCGATTGGAACGCGTCGCGCAGGTGATCGGCGATCCCACGCGGGTGCTGGCGGGAACGGATTGCGGCTTCGACACCTCGGCCGGTCGCGGACGCGTGCCGGAGGACATCGTGTGGGCGAAGCTGCGGTCCCTGGCCGACGGGGCCCGGATCGCGTCGGAGCGGCTGGGGATGCGGTAAGCGGCGGCCGCCCCCGCCTTCCGCAGGCGCCTCTACGACAGCCCGCATCCCTCCACCGTGATCCGGTGCATTTCCCGCCGCTGGCCGTGATAGTCGTTCAGCGCCAGATGCCACGTCGCGCGGTTGTCCCAGAACGCCAGAGACCCTTTCTGCCACTGGAACCGATAGCTGAACGCCGGATTCTGCGCATGCCGGTACAGGTAGTCCAGCAGCGGGCGCGATTCCTCATCGGTCCAGCCATCGAAGCGCAGCGTGAAGCCGGGGTTCACGAACAGCGCCTTGCGTCCGCTGTCGGGATGCGTGATCACCACCGGATGCACCGCATCCTGCGTGGCCAGGTGGGTGTTGCCGATGCGGCCCTTCAGGTCGCCCCGCTCCTGGCCGAACACGTGGCGGCTGGAATGCACCGCCCGCAGCCCCGCCAGGGTCTGCTTCAACCCGTCCGACAGCGCGTCGAACGCGGCGTACATGCTGGCGAACAGCGTGTCACCGCCGGTCTCGGGCACCTCCCGCGCATACAGCAGGGACCCCATCGCCGGCTCCTGGTCATAGGAATGGTCCGTGTGCCACCCGACGACGATGTTGCGCTGGTGATGCGGCTCTTTCACCACAATGGAGATCTCGGGGTGCACGGGGTGATGCGCAAAGAAGCGGAGGCTGTTCACCGCG
>CAYZKM010000373.1:0-5263 GCA_964478525.1 uncultured Bifidobacterium sp. | reverse complement strand
GATGAACTTCAAGAACATGCCGGAGCTCGACTGGGCCTGGGGCTATGCCTGGGGTCTGGGCTGGATCGTGGTGTCGACCATCATCCCGCTGCTGATCTTCCGCTGGCGGCGGTGGATCTGACGCGATGCGGCGTATCGACATCCGTCAGGTCGACATCACCACGCTGGCGGTCGACGCCATCGTCAACGCGGCGAACGAGACACTGCTGGGCGGCGGCGGCGTCGATGGCGCGATCCACCGGGCCGCGGGCCCGGGATTGCTGGCCGAATGCCGCACCCTGGGCGGCTGCCCGACCGGACAGGCCAGGGTCACCGGCGGGTATCGGCTGCCGGCCAAGCATGTGATCCACACCGTCGGGCCGATCTGGCGCGGCGGCCAGGCTGGCGAACCGGCGCTGCTGGCCAGCTGCTATCGTGCCAGCCTGGCACTGGCGGTGCAGCACGGGCTGGCGACGATCGCGTTCCCGGCGATCAGTTGCGGCGTGTACGGCTATCCGATCCCGGCGGCGGCACGGATCGCGGTGAGCACGGTGGCCGATCTGCTGCACGATGCGCCTGCGCTGCGGCAGGTGGTGTTTGCCTGCTTCGGGGCCGAGGTGACCGGGGCGTTCTCGGCGGCGTTGGCGGCCGGCGGTCCTATGCCATGATGCCCTGGCCTCGGGGTGGGGTGAAGATGTTGTCGGGATCGACCGTCCGCTTGATCGCGCGCAGACGCGTCAGGTTCTCGCCCCAATAGGCGTTCGGCGCGTCGCGCAGGGTGGGGTCGGTGAAGTTCTGGTAGCTGCCGCCGTCGCCCAGCATGTCCGCCAAGGCGGCCTGCAGGCGCTGCTGCCAGTCCAGGCTCGCGCGGGTCGTGGCGGGGCTGTCCTTCTCGGTCCAGTCGACATCGCTGTTCACCAGCCACTCGGCCGACCGATGCACATAGGCGGTGTCGGCGGGCGCGACCGCACGGATGCGCCCGCCCATGTGGAAGATCGTCAGGATCGCGATGGCGCTGGTGCCTGGCCAGGTCCGGCACAGGCGGAACGCCTGCTCGATGAAACGGTCCGGCAGAACCGGCGCGAACAGTGATTTCTCCTGATACCGGTTCGGCCCGCCGCGAAACCCCAGGAACGCCTGCGCCTGCCAGTACGGCATGCGCCGGATGTCCTGCCGTGTCGGCATCGCCGCCGCCAGGGCGGGGGCCAGGATCGCGCGCAGCTCCTCCTCGGTGCCGCGCAACTGCCCCAGCACGTCGATCAGGTTCGGCTCCTTGCTGTCGGGTCGTTGCGCGAAGATCGTCAGCTTCACGCCCATCCGGTCGGGCCCCGCCTCGATCGCGCGCACCAGGGCGGCATAGGCCTGTTCCGATCCCTGCCGCCATTGCAGGCGGAACACCGTGACCGGTTCGGCCGCCACCGCGCGCAGCCGCCAGCCGGTGGCGATCCCCAGGTTCCCGCCCGCCCCGCCGCGCGCGGCCCAGAACAGATCGGCGTTGTCCCGTACCGAGGCGGTGATCGCGCTGCCATCCGCCAGCACAAGGTCGACGGCTTCCACCAGGTCGCAGCCCAGGCCGCGATCGCGCATCGCGAAGCCGATCCCGCCGCCCATCAGGAAGGCACTCGCGCCCACGCCCGCGCAGCGGCCATGGGTGATGGCCAGGCCCTCGGGCTGGTCGGGGCCGCGCAGCGTTTCCAGCGCGGCGAAGGCATCGCCGTTCAGCGCGCCACCCTGCATGTCGATCAGCCGATCGCCCAGATGCCTGACGCCGCGCATGGCACCTGTATGGATGACCAGCCCGCCGATCGTGCTGCATCCGGCATAGCTGTGCCCGCCCGATCGCGCGACCAGGGGCATGCCCCTCTCTCGCGCCCAAACGATCGCCGCCCCGACGCCCTGCGCATCCCTGGGCTGCACCACGGCCAGCGCGGCATTGGTGTCGTATCGCAGGTTCTGCGGCGTGGTCAGCGCGCGGTAGGCGGCATCCCCCGGGCGCACCACCGGCCCGCCCACCCGCGCCGCCAGGTCGCGCCAGGCGGCGCTGGAGATCTGGAACGCCGGGCGGGCTGGCGCCGGTGAGGATACGAAGGGCAGCGCCAGCCCGGCGGCGGCGCCGGCCAGCAGGGTTCGGCGAGACAGCCGCCGGTCCGCCATCGCGGTTCGCATCCCCGTTCCCCCCATCGCAATCGCCCCGATGCTGCGACCGCCCCTGCCGGTGCGCAAGCCGGGCCTTGCGCCGCCGTCCGCCAGCACCTATAAGGCTGGCTATGATCCGCCCCGCGCGCCCCGCCAGGCTGCCGATCGACGCCTCCGCGTCCGGTCCCGCGCGCATTGCCGGCCTGCTCCTTCTTCGACTTAGCCGCCCCTGAGCGTCGCGCCGGGCCAGTGAGTGCCGGCATCGCTCAGGGGAACCCCTGAGGCTATTGTCGTGCAATCGAGTCCAAGGACGCTTCCCATCATGGCCATCCATCATCCCAGCTTCGGCAAGCTGGACGACAACCGCATCATCATCTTCGACACCACGCTGCGCGACGGCGAGCAGTCACCGGGTTTCTCGATGAACCTGGCCGAGAAGATCCGCATGGCCGAGGCCCTGACGGAACTGGGCGTCGATGTCATCGAGGCCGGGTTCGCCATCGCATCCCCCGGCGATTTCGAATCGGTGAAAACCATCGCCGAAACCGTCGGCCAGCGCGCCGACACCCCGGTCCTGGCATCGCTGTGCCGCGCCGGACAGGCTGATATCCTGAGTTCGGCCGAGGCGCTGCGCTCGGCGAAGCGCAAGCGCATCCATATCGTGATCGCGACGTCCGACCTGCACATGAAGCACAAGCTGCGCATGTCGCCCGATGACGTCGTGCAGTCCACCATCGCCTCGGTCACGCTGGCGCGGCAGCACGCGGACGACGTGGAATGGTCGGCCGAGGATGCCACGCGGTCGGACCCCGACTTCCTGTGCCGCGTCGTCGAAGCGGCGATCAGCGCCGGGGCGACCACGATCAACCTGCCCGACACCGTGGGCTATGCCCTGCCCGAGGACATCACCGCGATGTTCACCGACATCCGCAACCGGGTGCCGAACATCGACCAGGCGATCCTGTCGACCCACAACCACAACGACCTGGGGATGGCGGTGGCCAACGCGGTGGCGGCGATCCGCGCCGGAGCACATCAGATCGAGTGCACCATCAACGGCATCGGCGAACGCGCGGGCAATGCGTCGCTGGAGGAAGTCGTGATGGCGATCCGTACCCGCCATGACGCGATCCCGTTCAACAACGGCATCACCACGACCAACATCCTGCGCACGTCCAAGCTGCTGTCGACCATCACCGGGTTCGACGTGCAGCCGAACAAGGCGATCGTCGGACGCAATGCCTTCGCGCACGAATCCGGCATCCACCAGGACGGTGTGCTGAAGATGGCCGCGACATACGAGATCATGACGCCGGAAAGCATCGGCTGGGCGAAGAACAGCCTGGTGCTGGGCAAGCATTCCGGGCGCGCGGCGTTCCGCGATCGGCTGGAGACGCTGGGCTACAAGATCGGGCAGAACCAGCTGAACGACGCGTTCCGCCGCTTCAAGGACCTGGCCGACCGCAAGAAGGTGGTGTTCGACGAGGACATCGTCGCCCTGGTCGACGACGAGGTGATGCGCGATCACGAACGCATCAAGTTCGTCTCGTTGGACCTGCATGCCGGGTCGAAGGCGCCGCCGAAGGCCGTGCTGGAGCTGGAAGTCGACGGCGTGGTGAAAACCGCCGCGGCGGGCGGCGACGGGCCGGTCGATGCGACATTCAAGGCGATCCAGGACATCTTCCCGCATACGGCGAACCTGGTGCTGTTCTCGGTCGGTGCGGTGACGGAAGGAACCGACGCGCAGGCGAAGACCACGGTGCGCCTGGAGGAGAACGGCAAGATGGTGGACGGGCAGGGCGCCGACACCGACACGATCGTTTCGGCGGCGCGGGCCTATGTGCATGCGCTGAACAAGCTGATCGTGAAGCGCGAGCGGACCGAGCCGGCAGCGCTGTCGGCCTGATCGGGGACGGGGGCGGTCATGGGCCGCCCCCGCTTGCCGGTTCGTGATGCCTAGCGCGCTTTCCGGCTGACCGTAACCGGTCAGCGCGCGCTATCTCGTTGTTTGATCGCATGATTCACTCGCTGCCACGATTCCGCTCAGCGTGATCATGCTCTAAACGGCGTCGATCGCGATGATCCCGCTGCGCGCGGGCATCGAGTGTTCCTTCATCACCGCATCCGTCGCGGGATCGATCTCCTTCAACAGCACATCATAGCCCCACAGATCCGCGAGGTGCTGCAGCACCATCCGCGCATCCTTCTCGTCCAGCAGGATGCGGTTCATCGCGCGGTGATGCAGGATCAGCTTGCGGTCGCCTGACAGGTTCACATCCACGACCTGGATATCGGGCGCCGTCCACGCCACGTCGTATTGCCGCGCAAGGGCCTGGCGGATCTTGCGGTATCCACGTTCGTCGTGGATGGCGGCCACCGACAGATGCGGCTCCTCGGCATCGTCGACCACGTGGAACAGTCCGAAATGGCGGATCAGCCGCGGGCTGAGGAACTGAAGAATGAAGCTCTCGTCCCGATAATTCGCCCAGCAGTCGCGCAGCACCTTCATCGGCTCGCCGCACCCGGCGATATCGGGGAACCATTGCTGGTCCTCGGCCGTCGGCTCGGTGCAGATGCGTTCGATGTCCTGCATCATGGCAAAGCCGAGCGCGTAGGGGTTGATGCCGGAGTAGCGGCGATCGTTGAAGTCGGGCTGGAACACGACGTTGGTGTGGGACCGAAGGAATTCCACCATCGCGCCGTCGGTCAGCAATCCTTTCTCGTGCAACCGGTTCATGATCTTGTAGTGCACGAAGGTCGCGCAGCCCTCGTTCATCACCTTGGTCTGGGACTGGGGGTAGAAATATTGCGCGATGATCCGCACGATGCGCAGCAGTTCGCGCTGCCAGGGCATCAGGCGCGGCGCGGTCTTTTCAAGGAAATACAGGATGTTTTCCTGCGGCAGCTGCAGCAGGGCGCGCCGGCGTTCCTCGACCGTCGGGTCGTGGCGCACATTCGCCGAACCCGGCAGCGTCCGCCACAAATCATTGAACACCTGCTCGTCATGCGCTCGGCGGTCGTGCGCGCGCTTCTCCTCGCTGCGCAGGTCGGGCGTGCGCGGGCGCGGATACCTGTGCACGGCATGGCTCATCAGCGCATGGGCGGCATCGAGCACCCGCTCGACGGCGGCTTCGCCGTACCGCTCCTC
>CAYZKM010000372.1:0-5282 GCA_964478525.1 uncultured Bifidobacterium sp. | reverse complement strand
GGCGGTGACCGCCTGCCGATAGGTCTTGTCCTGCACATCGCCGGCGGCGAACACGCCGGCGATATTGGTGCGCGTGCTGCCGGGCGTGGTCTGGATGTAGCCCTCGGCATCCATCGTGACCTGGCCGGCGAAGATCGCGGTCGTCGGCGAATGGCCGATGGCGATGAACACCCCGTCCACGTCCAGCCGGCTTGCCGCCCCGGTCTTCGTGTCGCGCAGGGCGAGCCCGGTCACCACCTCGGGGCTGCCGCCCGCCAGGATGTCCTCGACCACGGCGTTCCACACCACCTTCACCTTCGGGTTGGCGAACAGCCGGTCCTGCAGGATCTTCTCAGCCCGCAGCGCATCGCGCCGATGCACCAGCGTCACCTGCTCGGCATGGTGCGTCAGGTACAGCGCCTCCTCGACCGCGGTGTTGCCGCCGCCCACCACCGCGACGGTCTTGCCGCGATAGAAGAATCCGTCGCAGGTGGCGCAGGCCGACACGCCGCGGCCCTGCAGCGTCTGTTCCGCCGGCAGGCCAAGCCAGCGGGCCTGGGCACCGGTGGCGATGATGACGGAGTCGGCCAGGAACGTGTCGCCCGAATCGGCGTCGCACCGGAACGGACGGGCCGAGAAATCGACGGCGGTGATGATGTCGTGGATCACCGCGGTGCCGACATGGCGGGCCTGCTGGTCCATCTGTTCCATCAGCCACGGCCCCTGGATCACCTCGGCAAAGCCTGGATAGTTCTCGACATCCGTGGTGATCGTCAGCTGCCCGCCCGGCTGCAGGCCGGCGACGAGCATGGGGGAGAGATTGGCACGGGCGGCGTAGATCGCGGCCGTGTATCCGGCGGGACCGGCACCGATGATGAGGACCCGCGTGCGATGAGTATCAGCCATGACGTACCATATCGGTGCATTCCCGTTCGCGGCAAGAATCCAGGTCCGGCCAAACCGCATCCGCAATGGCCGGGGGGATGGAAATCGCGCGGAAACGGCGCCAGTATGACGTTTCAAAGAACTTGCAACGTTCGGGAACGTCGTGACAGCCTGCCTTCGAAACACTGCCGGACGAAGGATCCGCGCCGCGTGACCGCCAGGCGGGCAGGCCGCGGTGCGTGTCACCCCAGGGATGGGCTCGTTCGTCATCATGTCTGACACGTTCGAGGTTCCACACCGCCGCCTGATCACCGCCTCGGCCATGCTGGCGATGTTCATGCAGGTGCTGGACACCTCGATCTGCGTCGTCGCCCTGCCGTTCATGCAAGGCAATCTTTCCGCCAGTTCCGAGGAGATCAACTGGGTCCTGACCTCCAGCGTGATCGCCGCGGCGATCTGTACCGCCCCGGTCGGCTGGATGGCGCAGCGCTTCGGTCGCAAGCGGCTGTTCATCGCCTGCCTGGTCGGCTTCGTCTGGGCGTCGATGATGTGCGGCGCGGCGCAGACCCTGTCGCAACTGGTGTGCTTCCGCCTGCTGCAGGGCATGTGCGGGGCGGGCATCGCGCCGCTGTCGCAGGCGACGATGCTGGACATCTACCCGTTCTCGCGCCGAGCGCAGGCGATGGCGCTGTTCTCGATGGGCGTGACGATGGGACCGATGATCGGCCCGACGCTGGGCGGGTACCTGACCGACTATTACAGCTGGCGGTGGGTGTTCTATGTGAACCTGCCGTTCGGCATCATCGCGGTGACCGGGCTGCTGCTGTTCATGCCGTCGGCGCCGACACGTCCGGGCCTGAAGTTCAGCTGGTACGGCTTCGGGATGCTGGCACTCGGGGTCGGATCGTTGCAGATGATGCTGGATCGCGGCCAGATCCTGGACTGGTTCACATCGCGTGAGATCGTGGTCCTGGCCGTCGTCGCCGGCCTGGCCTTCTATCTGTTCGTCGTCCACATGTGCACGTCGGACAAGCCGTTCCTGCCGACCGGGCTGTTCAAGGACCGCAACTACGCATCCGCCATCATCATGGTGTTCTGCGTATCCGCGATCCTGCAATCCACCTCGGCCCTGCTGGCGCCATACCTGCAGAAGCTGGCCGGGCTGCCGGCCGAGGATGCGGGCTGGGCGCTGGCCCCGCGCGGGATCGGCACGATCTTCTCGATGTTCCTGGCCAGCCGGCTGGGTATGGCGGTGGACCAGCGCAAGATCATGGCCGTGGGCCTGCTGATCCTGGGTGCCGTGCTGTATGAAATGAGCAACTGGACCCCCGATGTCACCGGGCACCGGATGATGTTCGTGATGATGATGCAGGGGCTGTCCATCGGGCTGGTGTTCAACCCGATGACCGTGATGGCCTATACGACGCTGCCCACGCATTTCCGCGGCGAGGCCACCGCCGTGCAGTCGCTGGCGCGCAATATCGGATCGGCCATCGGCATATCGGTGATGACCTTCTCGCTGACGCGCGGGTTCCAGGCGAACCACGCCGCGATCTCGGCCGGCATCACCCCGTTCGAGCGCTGGTACCACAGCCATGCCGACATGACCCAGCTGATCGACCCTACCACCCGCAAAGGCGCGGTGCTGCTGGACCAGATGATCAACTACCAGGCCCAGATCATGGCGTACAACAACGATTTCCGCATGATGATGCTGGTCGTCGTCCCGCCCATGCTGCTGCTTCTGCTGATGCGCAGGCACAACCGCCAACCGGCGCGGAGTACATAGCCCGATGCCCGAGACGGTCGTCCCGCATCGTCGGCTGATTACCGCCTCGGTCATGCTGGCCATGTTCATCCAGACGCTGGACAGCACCATCTCGATCGTCGCGCTGCCCTATATACAGGGCAGCATGTCGGCCTCGGCCGACGAGATCTCGTGGGTGCTGACGTCCTATGTGATCGCCGCGGCGATCTTCACGGCCCCGGTCGGATGGATGGCGCAGCGCTTCGGGCGCAAGCGGATGTTCCTGATCTGCCTGGGCGGGTTCCTGTTCATGTCGGCGCTGTCGGGCGCGTCGCAGTCGCTGCAGCAGCTGATCGGCTTCCGCATCGTGCAGGGCATGTTCGGCGCGGCGCTGGCGCCGATGTGCCAGGCGACGATGCTGGACATCTACCCGTTCTCGCAGCGCGCGCAGGCGATGGCGGTCTTCGCGATGGGCATCACGCTGGGCCCGACCATGGGGCCCACGCTGGGGGGCTGGCTGACGGATGCCTATAACTGGCGCTGGGTGTTCTATGTGAATATCGGCCCGGGAATCCTCGCCTTCCTCGGCGTGCTGATTTTCCTGCCCCGGGTGCCGGCTCGGCCGAACATGACCTTCTCGTGGTACGGCTTCGCGATGCTGGGCCTGGCCGCGGGATCATTCCAGCTGATGCTGGATCGCGGCCAGACGCAGGACTGGTTCAACTCGCGCGAGATCATCGTCGTCGCGACGGTCTCGGGCCTGTGCTTCTATCTGTTCGTCGTGCACATGATCACCGCCGACAAGCCGTTCCTGCCACCGGCACTGTTCCGGGACCGCAATTTCTTCGCCGGCGTCGTGATGGTCGCCTGCGTGTCGTCGCTGATGCTGTCCACCGCGTCGCTGATGTCGCCGTTCCTGCAGCAGCTGGGCCGCTATCCGGTGCTGGATTCCGGCATCGCCATGGCCCCGCGTGGCCTCGGCACGATGATCGCGATGTTCGTCGCCAGCTGGCTGGCCAACTTCTTCGACCAGCGCAAGATCATGGCCACGGGCCTGCTGGCCCTGGGCGTGGCGATGCTGATCATGAGCCGCTGGACCCCCGATATCACGCAGACCGAGATGATGTCGGTGCTGTTCATGCAGGGCTTCTCGATCGGCCTGGTGTTCAACCCGATGACGGTGATGGCCTATACCACGCTGCCCGCCGCGCTGCGGCCCGAGGCGACGGCGGTGCAGTCGCTGGCCCGCAATCTCGGTTCGGCGATCGGCATCTCGGTCACCACCTTCACCCTGACCCGGGGCACGCAGGTGGCGCATGCCGATGTCTCGGCCGGGATCACCCCGTTCGAGCGGCTGTTGCAGGCGGGCGACGCCGCATCGCGGTACTGGGACCCGGCCAGCCGCAAGGGGGCCGCGCTGCTGGACCAGATGATCACCTACCAGGCGCGGATCATTTCGTACAACAATGACTTCGCGCTGATGGCACTGGCGGTGGTGCCGCCGCTGATCCTGCTGCTGTTCATGCGCCGAGCCCCGCGGATGGGGTGATCGCATGATGGGGCGCTTGCGGATTGCCCTCGGGCGGAGGACAACACCGGCCCTTTCGGCAACCGGACCATCGCATGCCTCGTCCCCGATCCGTGGCCACCCGCCGGGCAGCCCGGCATGCATGAGTGGCGGGCTCTGCTCGCCAGCAAGCGCTTTCGTGCCTTCTGGCTCGCGCTGGCGGTCAACAATCTGGGCAATTGGTGCGTCATCGCCGCGCTGCCGATCCTGGTGGCGGACCGTTTCGGCGCCGGCGAGGAACTCGTGCTCAGCCTGGGGCTGCGCGTGCTGCCGAAGATCCTGCTCGCCCCCATCGCCGGCGATCTGCTGCGCCGGTTCGGGGCAACCACGATCGCCGGCCGCTCGCTGGCGGCGATGGGCCTGCTGACGGCGCTGCTGCCCTGGTGCCGCAGCTTCCTGGCCCTGCAACTGGTCATCGCCGCCATCGGCACGCTGGATGTGTTCATCACCCCCGGCCTGCTGTCGCTGCGCGGCCCGGTCACCCCGGCGGGACACGAGATGGCGGGCAACACGCTGTGCTCGGTTGCCGATCGCCTGGCCAAGTTCGCCGGACCGGCGATCGGCGGGATCGTGCTGCTGGCCGGCTACGTCCCCGGCTTCCTGGCCTTCGGCGGGGCCATCCTGCTGGCGGCCTTCGCCATCGCCCGCCTGCCGGTCACGGTCGCCGCCGATCCCGAGCCCGGCGACCGGCGCTGGCGACTCGCCCGCCTGCCGCTCGATTTCCTGCGCATGGTGCGGGCCGACACGCGCCTGCTGGGCCTGCTGGTCGCCGCCGTCACTTATATGGTCATGCTGGGCGGGCTGCGGCCGTTCCTGTTCTGGGCGAACAGGGACTGGTTCGATGCATCCGACGCCGCCTGGACCGGGCTGTTGGCCGCACAGGGGGCGGGGGCGCTGGTCGGCGCGGTTCTGGCCGCGTTCTTCTCGGCCCGCCTGCTGCGCTGGTGCGGCGCCTATGTGCTGACGCTGCTGACCGGCCTGGCCGAGGGCGTGCTGCTGCTGGCGCTGCTGTTCGCACAGAATGGCTGGCAGGCGATGGCGATCCTGGCACTGGCCTCGATGCCCGAGATCATCTCCACCGCCGCCTGGTTCACCGCGTTCCAG
>CAYZKM010000371.1:0-5311 GCA_964478525.1 uncultured Bifidobacterium sp. | reverse complement strand
GCTCGCGCGCCAGCTTGTGGCGGGTGGCGAAGACGGTGCCGTGATTCTCGATCTCGTCCTGGTTCCAGCCATTGCCGACGCCGAACAGGAAGCGGCCCTTCGACAACTGGTCGATGGTGGAGATCATCTTGGCGGTGACGATCGGATCGCGCTGCGTGACCAGGGCGATGCCGGTGCCGATCTTCAGTGTCGTGGTGACCGTCGCGGCGGCGTTCAGCGCCAGGAACGGGTCCATGATGTCGTAGTACGGCCGGATCAGCGGGCCGCCCGCCGGATAGGGGGTCTTGCGGGACGATGGGATGTGCGTGTGCTCGGGCACCCACAGGGATTCGAAGCCGCGTTGTTCCAGCACCGGGCCGAGTTCGGCCGGTTGCATGGAGTCTGTCGTGAAGAACATCACGGCGCCGATTTTCAGCATCTGGTTTTCCCCCTGGTGTCGCGGTGATTGTGCGGCAGGCGGGGGAGGGGCCGTCAAGGCGCGGCGTTTACGGATCGTTCAGACGTTGTGGGGGATAAAAGAAAACCGGCGGGGAAATGGCCCCGCCGGTTAACCCGTCCAGGAGGACGCGATGACACAACATCGACCCTTCCTGCGTCGTATAGTGGTGAAGGTGGCCGTCAAGGTCAAGATCATCATCAAGCGATAGCCGGAGGGGAGGCCGGTTCCGCAAGGGATCGGCCTCTCCTGGCGGTATCATGTGGCACGGCGGTTCGTTCGTGCATACATATGTATGCGTCAGGCGGCGGCGCGCACCGCCGGAAACACCTCCTCGGAAAACAGCTGCATCTGCTCCAGCGCCAGGCTCGACGGCATGCCCACCCAGTGGATGCCCAGCATCACCGTGGTCACGCCGAACCGGCGCTTCAGGGTCAGGATCTGCTCGGTCACTTCGGCGGGAGATCCGAACAGGAAGCGATCCTGCATCAGATCCTCGAAATCCAACCCCATATGGTCGGATGGGGGCATCACCTTGTCCTGCCCCCATTCGCGATAGACCCGGTATTTCTCCTGCAGGTACGGCTGCGCCAGGCGCATCGCCTCCTGCCGCGTGCGGGCGACGAAGACCTCTCGCGCCATCGGCAGTTCCGTGGGGAATGGCTTGCCGGCCTCGTCCAGGGCGCGCTTGTAGACGTCCATCTGTTTCTCGATCGTGTCGAGCTTGTTGTGCGGGTTGATGAACCACGCATCCGCCTCGCGCGCGGCGCGGCGGATGCCGACGCCGATATTGGCGCCGATCCAGATCGGCGGCATCGGCTTCTGCACGGGCAGCACGGTGCAGTTGGCATGGTCCAGCTTGAAATAGCTGGCCTGCATGGTCACGAAATCCTCGGTCCACAGGCGCTTTACCGCGGCCAGGCATTCCTCGAACCGCTGCCCCGCCTGCTTCAGCGTGGTGCCGAAGGCGTTGAACTCCACCTCGCGATAGCCGATGCCGGCGCCGAAGATCAGCTTGCCGTCCGACATCACGTCCAGCGACGCAAGCTCCTCGGCCAGATGCAGCGGCGAGTGCAGCGGCAGCAGCACCACCCCGGGCAGCAGCCGCAGTTTCGGCGCCACCAGGGCGATCTGCGCCAGGTAGGGAATCTGCTGGATGAACTGGAACGGGTGGCTGCTGTAATGCGAGGCCTTGCCGATCACATCATACCCCAGCGCCTCGGCTCGGCGGGCGGTTTCCAGATCCTCGCGGTGGCGGACACGCATGTCGTCGCCCTGCGGATACTGCCCACGGATAATCAGGCCGAATTTCATGATCGGGTTCCTCCGTTTCCACCCAGCTTAGGCGGGGCGGGCGGGCGATGGCGAGGGCCCGACCCCGCCCGCTTCAATCCTGGTCCAACCGGCCCTAGACTTTCCCGACGGAGGAACCCGACCATGAAATGGCGTATCGGCGAGGTGACGGTAACCAAGGTGATCGAGATGGAGGCGACGGGCGGCAGCCGCTTCCTGCTGCCGCAGGCGACGCCCGAGGCGATCAGGCCCATCGCCTGGCTGCAGCCGCATTTCGCCGACGAGAACGGGCGGCTGCGCATGAGCATCCACAGCCTGGTCGTGGAAACCCCGAACCGGCGCATCATCGTCGACACCTGCCTGGGCAACGACAAGCAGCACCGCAAGATCCCGCATTGGAACGACCGCAACGGCCCGTTCCTGGCCGACCTGGCCGGGGCCGGGTTTCCACCGGATTCGATCGACACCGTGCTGTGCACCCATCTGCACGTGGATCACGTCGGCTGGAACACGAAGCTGGTCGGCGGGAAATGGGTGCCGACCTTCGCGAACGCGAAATACCTGATGGGCCGGACGGAGTACGAACACTGGCTGTCCGCCACGACGCGAGAGGACATGCGGCACGTGATGGGCGATTCCGTGGTGCCCATCGTCGAGGCGGGGCGCGCGCAGCTGGTCGATACCGACCACCGCATCAGCCCCGAGATCAGCCTGATCCCCACGGTCGGGCACACGCCTGGCCATGTGAGCGTGATGATCGAATCCCGCGGCGAAACCGCGCTGATCACCGGCGACTTCATGCACCACCCCTGCCAGATCGCGCATCCCGAGTGGGACACCACCGCCGACAGCGACAAGGAACAGGGCATCCGCACCCGCCGCATCATGTTCGAGCGTCTGGCCGACACGCCCTGCATGGTCATCGGCACCCATTTCGCCGGCGCCACCGCCGGGCGGATCGTGCGGGATGGCGACGGCTACCGGTTGTCAGTATAAGCTACTCGATAGTAGGTTCCTTCATTCCCATCGGAGTACCCCGTCCCATGACCTATCTCCGCAGCGGCATCTTCCTCGCGCCGTTCCACGACCTGTCGCAGAACCCCGTCCTCGCGCTGGAACGCGACATGGAGCTGGTGCAGCACATCGACCGGCTGAACTATGACGAGGCCTGGATCGGGGAGCATCATTCCGGCGGCTATGAGATCATCTCCTCGCCCGAGGTGTTCATCGCTGCCGCCGCCGAGCGGACGAAGCATATCCGCCTGGGCACGGGCGTGGTGTCGCTGCCCTACCACAACCCGTTCATCCTGGCCGACCGCATGGTGCAGCTGGACTACCAGACGCGCGGGCGGACGATCTTCGGCGTGGGGCCGGGGTCGCTGGTCCACGATGCCAAGAAGATCGGTGTCGACCCGGCCGATCAGCGGCGGATGATGAACGAGTCGCTGGACGTGATGGTCGAGCTGATGAAGGGCAAGACGATCAGCCAGAAGACCGACTGGTACACGCTGGACGAAGCCCGCCTGCAACTGCCGCCCTATACCCGCCCGATGATGGAGATGGCGGTGGCGGCGTCGCGCTCTCCGGCCGGTGCGCTGGCGGCGGGGCGGCACGGGATCGGCATGCTGTCGATCGGCGGTACCAGCGACGACGCGCTGGCACACCACAAATCGAACTGGCAGCTGTATGCCGACACGGCAACCGCGAATGGCCATGTGCCGGACCGCCGGAACTGGCGCCTGGTGACCCTGATGCACGTGGCCGAAACGCGCGAGAAGGCGCGGGAGAACGTGAAATACGGGCTCGACCATTTCTGCGACTATTTCCGCGACGTCGCGACGTTCCCGATCGTGCCGGGCGACATCACCGACCGCTACCAGTACATGGTCGAAAGCGGCATGGCCTGTGTCGGCACGCCGGATGACGCGGTGGCGTTCATCAACCGCCTGCTGGAAGGCTCGGGCGGGTTCGGCGTGATCATGGAGCTGGCCCATAACTGGGCGGACTGGGAACAGACGAAACGTCACTACGAGCTGATGGCGCGCTATGTCCATCCGCATTTCCAGTCATCGCGCGAATGGCGTGTCGAGAGCTATAACTATGCGCGTGACCACCATGCGGAGTTCACCGGTCAGTCCTCGGCCGCCGTTCAGGCCGAGATCGACCGGCTGGCGGCGATGAAGCGCGCCGCGGAGTAAGTGCCACACCGGCAGGTGGTGGTCACAGGCTGACCACCACCTGCCGGCATAGGCCAAGCGTTACGCCACCGGACCGGGGGGCCAGACCGCCTTGCGCAGCGCGGCGGCCATCTGGTCGATCGCCTGGTCGGCGGCGCGGATCATCCGGCCCATGCTCATGAACCCGTGCACCTGGTCCGAGTAGTGGATGTGGATCACCCGCACCCCCTCGCGTTCCAGCCGCTGGGCATAGGCGATCCCCTCGTCGCGCAGCGGATCGTACCCCGCCGTCAGCACCAGCGCCGGCGCGGTGCCGGACAGGTCGTTCGCCCGCAGCGGCGACGCCCGCCAATCCTTCTCGTCCGCCTTCGAACGCATGTAGTGGTCGATGAACCATTTCATCGTCACCGATGTCAGCGGCACGCCCTCGCGGATCGCCTGCGACGAGACGCTGGTCATCATCATGTCGGTCGCCGGATAGATCAGCACCTGGAACACCAGCGGCGGCAGGGTGCCGTCGCGGGCCATGATCGCCATCACCGCCGCGAGGTTGCCACCGGCGGAATCGCCACCCACCGCGACCTTTGATGCATCGATGCCCAATGTCCCGGCGTTGGCCACGGCCCAGCGTGTCGCGGCCTCGCAATCATCGACCGCGGCCGGGAACTTGTGCTCGGGCGCCATGCGGTAGTCGACGGACACCACGCGGCACCGCGCTGCATTGGCAAAGCGCCGGCACACCACGTCGTGGGAATCGAGCCCGCCCAGCAGCCACCCGCCGCCATGGTAGTAGATCAGCGCCGGCAGCACGTCGGTCGCGGCGGTGCCGGCGGGGCGATACAGCCGCACGGGGATCGCGCCATGCGGGCCAGGTGCCGTGGTATCGCGGCTTTCCGCGACCTCCTCGGGCACCGGCTGCAACAGCTTGCGGCTGTTCATATAGGCCTGGCGCGCCTCGTCGGGCGTCAGCGCCTCGAATGGCGGGCGCCCTGCCGCCTTGATCAGGTCGAGAACGGCTTGCGCGTCGGGATCGAACGACATTCCCTGCTCCGTTTCCTGGGGTTGGCCTGACGGCGGATCAGGCGGTGAACGCCACGATCGCCTGCGCGACCTCGGCCGGCTTGTCGAGTTCGGCCAGGTGGCCGGCGCCGGCGATGGTCCTGATCTCGGTCCTGCCGGCGATGCCCTTGGCGAAGATGTCGGCATAGCCGCGCGGCATGACCTGGTCCTTCTCGCCCCACAGCAGCAGGGTCGGGGCCTGCACCAGGCGCAGCCGCTTCTCGATGCGGGTATTGCCCAGCGGCCAGAAGATGCGGGCGGCGGCCTCGCTGGCGCGCACCTGCTCGATCGGCCATTCGATCGAGTTGGCCCCGTCCGGCGCGGCCTTCATGCCCTTGTAGATCTC
>CAYZKM010000370.1:0-5316 GCA_964478525.1 uncultured Bifidobacterium sp. | reverse complement strand
CATCCGTCGACCGGCGGCGGCTGGCCGTCCTTCTATCACGAAGAACACCCGTCCTATCCACAGTCGAAGGAAGCCCTGCTGACCAGCCTGGTGGTGGAGGGTGTGTTCGAGCACATTCCGAACCTGCGCGTCGCGCTGGTCGAGGGTGGCTTCGCATGGATGCCGTCGCTGTGCTGGCGGCTGGACAAGCACTACAAGCGGCTGCGCCAGGAAGTGCCGCACCTGAAGATGCTGCCTTCCGAATATGTGCGGCGGAACGTCTGGGTCACGACACAGCCGATCGAGGAGCCGGAACGGCCCGATGATCTGCTGGCCACGTGCGAATGGATCGGCTGGGACCGCATCATGTTCTCGACAGACTACCCGCACTGGGACCAGGACGATCCGCGCTATGCGTTCAAGGTGAAGGTGCCGGAGCGGGAGAAGCAGATGCTGTTCCGCGACAACGCCCTGTCGTTCTACGCGCTGGACTGACCTGCATCATGGCCCGTCACGTCGTCGCAACGGTCGGGGACATTCCCCCCGGCACAAGCCGGATCGTCACCGTGGCGGGCCGCGAGATCGGGGTGTTCAACGTCAATGATGCGTTCTACGCGCTGATCAATCGCTGCCCGCACGAAGGCGCGGCGTTGTGCCTGGGCCATGTGATGGGCCGCTTCGAGTCGGCGCGGCCGGGCGATTACCGGCTGACCCATCACGGGGAGATGCTGCGCTGTCCGTGGCATGGGTGGGAGTTCGACATCAAGACCGGCCAATCCTGGTGCCATCCGGACAGCGTGAAGGCTCGCAGCTATCCGGTGGAGGTCGTCCCGGGCGAGGCGCTTGCGAAGGGGCCGTTCGTAGCCGAAACGGTACCGGTGTCGGTGGAACAGAACTATGTGGTGATCGACCTCTGAGTGCGCGCACCGCAGCCGAGCAGCCGGCGAGAGAGGGCATGGACATCCGCGAAAACGGCAACGCCGTCGATTGGTTCATCGAACGTCACGTTCGCGCGGGCGATGGTGATCGCACGGCCTTCGTCGATCCCTGGCGTCGGCTGACCTATGGGGATTTGTCGGCGGCGACGAAGCGGTTTGCCGCGGCACTGCGCGAAGCCGGGATCGGACGCGAACGACGAGTGGCGATCCTGCTGTTGGATACAGTCGATTTCCCGATCGCGTTCTGGGGCTGCATCCGTGCCGGCGCGGTGCCGGTGCCGATCAACACGCTGCTGACGCCTGACATTGTGTCATACATTCTGTCGGACAGCCGAGCGGAAGCGGTGGTGATTTCTGCGCCGGTCCTGGCGGGCCTGGACGCGGTTGTCCGCGCCGCGACGGATGTGCGGCGGGTGATCGTTTCGCAACCGGATGGCGGGGCCGGGTCGAATTTCGATGCCTTCCTGGCCGGCACGGCGGGGGCGGGAGAGGTTGCCGTCTGCTCGCCGGACGAGGTCGCGTTCTGGCTTTACTCGTCCGGATCGACAGGTGCTCCGAAGGGGGTGCGGCATGTGCATGCCAGCCTGCGGCAAACGGCCGACACCTATGGTTCGCAGGTATTGGGGATTGCACGGGACGACGTGATGTTCTCGGTCGCCAAGGCGTTCCATGCCTATGGCCTGGGAAACAGCCTGACCTTTCCGATGGCGGTCGGGGCGTCGGCGGTGTTCCTGCCGGATCGCCCGACGCCGGACGCGGTGATGGGGGTGATGGGCGCGCATCATCCGACGATCTTCGCCGGCGTCCCGACGCTGTTCGCCGCGATGCTGGCCAATCCGCATATCGGGCCGGGTGCCGGATCGGATCGGCTGCGGCGCTGCATATCCGCCGGAGAGGCGTTGCCGGAGGATATCGGCCATCGCTGGCGGGCGATGGTGGGTGTCGACATCCTGGACGGGATCGGGTCCACCGAGATGCTGCACATCTTCGTCAGCAACCGCCCCGACGATATTCGTTACGGTACCAGCGGCAAGCCGGTGCCGGGGTATGAAGCGCGGGTGATAGACGAGCACGGGCGCCCGGTACCGCATGGTGAGGAAGGCGAGTTGGTGGTCAGCGGGCCGAGCTCGGCCGAGGGCTACTGGAACCAGCGGGACAAGACGCGCCGGACATTCCAGGGCATATGGACCCATACCGGCGACACCTATATCCGCGATGCCGATGGCTATTACCGGTTCCGCGGGCGCAGCGACGAGATGCTGAAGGTCAGCGGCGTATGGGTCTCGCCGTTCGAGGTGGAGGAGGCGCTGATCTCCCACCCCGCGGTTCTGGAAGCGGCGGTGATCGGCCGGCGTGATCAGGATGGGCTGGTGAAGCCGAAGGCGTTCGTGATCCTGCGATCGGCCGACGCTGCGAATGATGCCCTGGTCAAGGACCTGCAGGGCCACGTCAAGGATCGTGTTGGAGTCTGGAAATATCCGCGCTGGATCGAGTTCGTGGAAACCTTGCCGAAGACAGCGACGGGCAAGATTCAACGCTTCCGGCTGAAGGAGGTATGATCACGCCCGCGATGATGCGCGGCGAGATCGTGCTGGATGGTCGCCGGCTGGAAACCGCATGGTGGGGGCCGCCGCCGGATCAGGCCCCGACGCTGGTTCTGCTGCATGAAGGCCTGGGGTGTATCGATCTGTGGCGCGACGTGCCCGAGACCCTGGCGGCGTGGACCGGGATGGGCGTGTTCGCCTACTCGCGGTTCGGCTATGGCCGGTCCGATCCCAGGCCGCTGCCCTGGCCGATGACATATATGCACGACGAGGCGCTGGAGGTTCTGCCAAAGGTCCTGGACGCTGCCGGGGTGCGGCGCTGCATCACGATCGGGCATTCCGACGGCGGGTCCATCGCCGCGATCCACGCCGGCGGCACGCAGGACCCGCGGGTGCGGGGCCTGGTGATGATGGCGGCGCATTTCTTCGTGGAGGACCTGAACATCGCCAGCATCGAGCAGATCCGCCAGACCTATCAGACCACCGATCTGCGCCAGAAGCTGGGTCGCTATCACAGCCATGTCGATGTTGCGTTCGGCGGATGGAATGGTGCCTGGCTGGACCCGGCGTTCCGGGCGTTCGATATCACCGGGTACCTGCCGCTGATCCGCGCGCCCATGCTGGCGCTGCAGGGCAAGGATGATCCCTACGGTACGCCGGAGCAACTGGCCGTGCTGGATCGGCACAGCCGGGTCAGCGTGACGACCCGCCTGATCGAAGGCGCGCGCCACGCTCCGCATCTTGAAGCGAAGCAGGCAACCCTTGCCGCGATCGCCGGTTTTATCCTCGACCTTCCGATGGATGCCCCCGCATGATCGATTTCCAGACCGAGCCGGCCAGATACCATCATTGGAAACTATCATTCGATGGCGCGGTCGCCACGCTGACGATGGACGTCGATCCGTCGGTTCCGCTGCTGGGCGGCTACGAGCTGAAGCTCAATTCCTATGACCTGGGCGTCGATATCGAGCTGGCGGACGCCATCCAGCGCCTGCGGTTCGAGCATCCCGAGGTGCGCACCGTCGTGCTGTCGTCGGGCAAGGACAATGTCTTCTGCGCCGGGGCTAATATCCGGATGCTGGGAACGGCCTCGCACGGTCACAAGGTGAATTTCTGCAAGTTCACCAACGAAACCCGCCTGGCGATGGAGGATGCGAGCGCGCATTCGTCACAGCGCTATCTTGCCGCGATCCATGGGCCGGCGGCGGGCGGCGGGTATGAGCTCGCCCTGGCGACCGACCATATCATGCTGATCGACGATCGCCGTTCGTCGGTGTCGCTGCCCGAGTTGCCGCTGTTGTCGGTTCTGCCTGGCACGGGCGGGCTGACGCGGCTGACCGACAAGCGGAAGGTGCGACGGGATCGCGCGGACTGGTTCTGCACCACCGAGGAAGGGCTGCGTGGCCGGCGGGCCGTCGAATGGCGGGTGGTGGACGAGGTCGTGCCGCCTTCGGCCTGGGCCGATCGCGTGGCCGAACGCGCCCGGGCGATGGCCGGTGACACCGGCATCGCGCCCGTGCCGACCGGCATCGCGCTGCGTCCGCTGCAGCGGGACATCCAGCCGGATCGCATCGCCTATCGGTTCGTCACGGCCGATCTGCTCCGCGCCGCGCGCCAGGCCTCGATCACGATCCGCGGCCCCCGGGAATTGCCGGCCGACCTGGCGAGCATCCACGCGGCGGGCTGCGATTTCTGGCCGCTGGCGATGGCCCGTGAACTCGATGACCTGATCCTGCACCTGCGTCTGAACGAGCCCGCGCTTGGCCTGCTGGTCTTCCGGTCCGAAGGATCGCCCGAGGCGGTGCTGGCCGCCGATGCCCTGCTGGAGATCCATCGGCAGGACTGGCTGGTGCGGGAAATCCGGCTGTTGCTGAAGCGCGTCTTCAAGCGGGTGGATGTGACATCGCGCAGCCTGGTGGCCCTGCTGGAACCGGGAGGCTGCTTCGCGGGCAGCCTGGCCGAGCTGGTGTTCGCGGCGGACCGGGCGATGATGCATGCGGGCGGCGGGGCGCAGGACAATCGCGCCCCCGCCAGCCTGCGCCTGTCGGCGTTGAATTTCGGCGCCTTCCCGATGGGGAATGGCCTGACGCGGCTGGAGACGCGCTTTCTGGGCGAGCCGGACAGCGTGACCGCGGCGCGGGATTGCATCGGCCAGGTACTGGACGCCGACACCGCCGAACGGCTCGGCCTGGTCACATTCTCCTACGACGATGTCGACTGGGAAGATGAGGTCCGCATCGTGCTGGAGGAGCGGGCGTCATTCTCCCCCGATGGGCTGACCGGCATGGAAGCGAATCTGCGTTTCGCTGGTCCGGAGACGATGGAAACGCGTATCTTCGGCCGGCTGACGGCGTGGCAGAACTGGATCTTCCAGCGCCCCAACGCCGTGGGCGAGGCCGGATCGTTGAAGCGCTACGGCTCAGGGGTGCGGCCCGATTTCAACCCCGAGCGTGTTTGACCGGAAGGTGGGTGCCATGTCGGAAACGGACCAGATCGATCTGGACGGGATGATCCCGAACAATGTCGGGCTGTCGGGCGACCTGCGCGTGCGCAAGGCGCTGGAAACCTGGCATCCGGGCTATGTCGATTGGTGGAAGGAAATGGGACCCGAGGGGTTCCAGGACAACCTCGTCTACCTGCGCACCGCGGTAGGCGTCGGCAGCGAAGGCTGGGCGAAGTTCGACTTCGTCCGCATGCCGGACTATCGCTGGGGCGTGCTGCTGGCACCGAAGGTCGAGGGTCGCACCATTCCGTTCGGCGTGCATAAGGGCGAGCCCGTCTGGCAGGATGTGCCCGGCGAGTACCGCGCGATGCTGCGGCGTCTGCTCGTGATCCAGGGCGACACCGAACCGGCC
>CAYZKM010000369.1:0-5324 GCA_964478525.1 uncultured Bifidobacterium sp. | reverse complement strand
TGAGTGGCAACAACGTCAGCCACGCCAACAACAGGACCCGCCGCCGCTTCCTGCCCAACCTGCAGGTGACGTCGCTGCTGTCTGACATTCTGGGCAGCGAAGTGCGCATGCGCCTGTCGACCCGCGGCATCCGCACGGTCGAGCACAATGGCGGCATCGACGCCTATCTGCTCGGCACGCCGGACACCAAGCTGACTGACGAAGCGCGGGCGCTGAAGCGGCGCATCGCGCGGGCGCAGGCCAGGAAGTCGGCGAAGGCCGCGGCCTGAGTCCGGCCCCGGTCTCCGGACCGGGATCCATGCCAGGGCACCGATGATCTGAAAAAGGGCGGCCGGTGGTCGCCCTTTTGACGCGCCCGTTCGCCCGCCTTGCCGGTTTGCCCTTCTTAACGATTTGTTCGTACCTTCCGGTCACTGTGCCGGGATGGGACTGACAGATTTCATGCTGCTCGCGACCGCCTCCGTGGCCGTCCTGGCGAGCCTCGTCATGGCCGCGCTGGTGGCGCGGTCACGGATCTATATCGCACGGGCCCGCGCGGCGCGCGATCGCTCGGAAATGGCCGAGGCGGCGACGATGCGCATGCTGCGCGTCTCGGTCACCGACCTGCGCGCCGACGCGATGTGCCTGCTGGGCCACGCCGAACGGCTGACCACCGGTTCGGGCGACCCCACGCACGATATCGCCGGCATCCTGGCCATGACCGAACAGATCATGGCCCATACCGACGACATGCAGGACTTCGCGGTGCCCGAGGCCGCCACACGGCGCCTGGAGCTGGAGACGCTGCCCGTGCAGGCGCTGATCGAGGATGCGATTGCCGCCGTCACCACCACGCTGGGCCCGACCACGCGGCACTGGCGCATCGGCGCGGGGCTGGACAGCTGCGCCCTGCTGGCCGACCGCCGCGCCATGAGCCATGTGCTCAGCCGCGTTCTGAGCAACGCCGCCCGCCATTCCCGCCACGAGGACTCGATCGACCTGTCCGTCGAACACCGCGCCGGCGGCCTGGCACTGATCATCGAGGACGAGGGCAGCGGCCTGCTGGCGCCTCGCCGCACACCGGAACCCGGCCACCGGGAAAGCCGTGGCATCGGCCTTGGCCTGGTCCTGGCGCGCGTGCTGATGGAGGCGCATGGCGGGCTGCTGACCGTCGAGTCCGCCACGCGCATCGGCACCAAGGTGACACTCAGCTTCCCGCCCAGCCGCGTGGCGTCGCGCGACGACGCCGTGGTGGTGCGGCTGGCGGCCTGACCCGCGTCAGACCACCCCGTCGGCTTTCAGCTTCTCGACATCGGCCGCGGCCAGGCCGAGCCAACTGGTCAGGACATCGGCGGTGTTCGCGCCCAGGACGGGCGAGGGCGCCACTTTCGGCGACCTGCCATCCACCTGCACCGGCCAGGCCGGCATCTTGAACGGCCCATGCGTCGGATGGACCGGGGTCTGCATGATGCCCCGCGCCTCGAAGTTCGGCTCGTTCTGCAACTCCATCGTGTCGAACACCGCGCCTGCCGGCACGCTGACGCCGCTGATCAGGCGCATCGCGTCCTGCTTGGACCGCCCGCGCGTCCATTCGGCGATGATCCCGTTCAGCGCCTCCTCGTTCTTCGACCGGTCAGCCGGCGTGCGGAAGCGCGGATCGTCGATGATGTCCTCCCGCCCCATCGCCTTGCACAGCCGCACCCAATGCTCCGGGTTCGCTCGGCTGGTCATGATATAGACCCAGTCGTTCGGCCCGCCCGGCGCGCAGGGGAACAGGCCCGATGGGGCGTTGTTGCCGCCGGGGCTGCCGCCGTTGCGTTCCACCGCCTTGCCGGTGCGCGCCTGCGTGGCGAAGTTGGTGCGCATGTAGTGCATCATCGCATCCTGCATCGCGACCTGCAGGCGGAAGCCCTGCCCGGTCTTCTCGCGCTTGCGCAGCGCCGCGAGGATGCTGACCGCCATGGTCATGCCGGTGCCGGTGTCGCCCAGCGACAGGCCGGGCTTCACCGGGCGCCGCCCTTTCTCCCCCGTCACGCTGATGGTCCCGCCGGCGGCCTGCGCGATCATGTCGAATGCCAGCGACTTCTCCCACGGGCTGCCGACGCCGAACCCCTTGACCTGCGCATAGATGATGCCGGGATTGAGCGCCTTCACCACATCATAGCCCAGGCCCAGCCGCTCGATCGTGCCGGGGGCCATGTTCTCGACGCAGACATCAGCCTTGGCGAGCATGTCCTTCACAAGCTGCAGGCCGCGCGGGTCCTTCAGGTTGACGGTGATGGACTTCTTGTTCGCGTTGAACATGTGGAAATAGTACGGATCATCATCCGGCTGACCCTTGCGCAGCCGCCGGCCGGGGTCGCCGAAGCCGGGGTTTTCCACCTTCACCACCTCGGCCCCGAACCAGGCCAGGGCCTCGGTGCATGACGGCCCGGCCTCGAACTGTGTGAAGTCGACGATCCTGATGCCGGACAGGAAGTCGAATTCCGCGCTGCGATCTGACATGGACGTTTTCCTTCTTGAACAAGTCTGGCTTGAACGGGTCTGGCTTGAACGGGTCTGGGCGAATTGTCCGCCCGTCGGGCGCGGAAAGCCAGCCCGGGCTGCGTCTTGTGGGCCTGGCGCGATCGATGGTTAGTCTGTGGCACGAATTGCCAAGAAGGGAGGCACCATGACCATCGCCCGTGTCCTGACGCGTCTTGCCACATTTGCCGCCTGCACTCTGGCCGCCTGCGCGGCCATGGCGCAGACCGCCGCGCCCTGGCCCGACAAGCCCGTGCGCATCATCGTCAATTTCGCGCCGGGCGGGGCTGCGGACAATTCCATCCGCCCGTTCACCGAGCCACTGCAGCGCATCCTGGGCCAACCCTTCGTCATCGAGCACAAGGGCGGGGCGTCGGGCATGATCGGCGTGGAGGCCGGCACCAAGGCCACGCCGAATGGCTATACATTCTTCGTGACGCCAGGTCTGTCGATCGCGATCCTGCCGAACGTTCGCGTCACGCCGTACGATCCGTTCAAGGACATGGTGCCGGTCACCTACTTCACCTGGTACCCGATGATGCTGACGGTGCATCCGTCGTTACCGGTGCAGACGCTTCAACAGCTTGTGGCCTATGGCAAGGCGAACCCGGCGAAGCTGAGCCTGGCATCGTCCGGCATCGCGTCCACCGGCCATCTGATCGCCGAGGCGCTGAACAAGGCAGCGGGGCTGACGATCCTGCACGTCCCGTATCGCAGCAGCGCCGATGCGCTGACCGACTTCCTGTCCGGCACGGTCGAGCTGTACGCCGACCCCACCGTCGCCCCCCACATCAAGGCCGGCAAGGCACGCCTGCTGGCCGTGACCGGGCAGCGCCATCCCGATTATCCTGATGTGCCGAGCTTTGGCGAGGTGTATCCGGATGTGGATTTCATCGGCTGGAACGCGCTGTTCGCCCCGGTCGGCACGCCCGACGACATCGTGCGGAAGATGAGCGTGACGATGAACCAGATCGCCAGGATGCCCGAGGTTGCGGCCATGCTGCTGAAGTTCGGCCTGTTCCCCAATCCCGGTACGCCCGAGGAACTGTCGGCGCTGCTGCGCAAGGATTTCGACCGCTATGGCCGGCTGACCCGCGACCTGAATATCCGCGTCGAGTAGGCGGGCCTGTCCCCCGTCGATCGCCAGCGGAGGCGGTTTCCGACAAGTTGCAGGATTAACGAATTTCGCCCGAATACTGATGACAGGTTGATGTCTCGATGATGCCTCACGCAATTGTGCGTGAATTCAGCGGGACATCACGGAATTATACTTGCCGTCGAAATTTCGATCGTTCAATTTTTAATGGCGATCGTACCACGATGAAACATAAGAATGAAACGATCATGAAAACCGTTGCCTGGCTGCTGGTATCGCTGGTCATCTTTTCGCACGGTGTCGCCGCCCAGAGGGATGGACGCGGCAGTGTCTGCGAATCCCGGGCCGATTGTTCAAGCCGCACGGATGACTGCGCGCCCTACCCGGACGGGAAGCGATACTGTGTCGCGCGGGAAGCGGGATGCGCGTGGCCGAGCATCGCTGGCGTTGGTGCGGATGCCATGACCTGCATCGGGGCGGTGCAGTATGTCTGCGGGGCGAACCGTGCCTGGACGCCGACCGGACAGGCTTGCCCGGGTGCGCAGCAGGTTGCCTCGGCGCCGCAACCGCCTGAGCCGGCCGCGTGGTCCGAGTCTGTCGCGGTCGCGGCGGCGGCCGATCTGGAAACGATGGACACCGCGGTCGGCATCGCGCCGCCGCCCGCGCCCGCACCGGTCAACGCCAGGATTGCCCCGCTGCCGGCCGGTCATGTGCCGGCCGATCACGTGGTGGTGTATGCGCGCGCCAATTCATGGATGAAGGTGACGGATCGTGCCGGCAATGTCGTCCTGAACCGCATCCTGGTGGCCGGGGAATCCTGGGTGGTGCCGGCCAGGCGGCATCTGCTGTTGACCACCGGCAATGCCGGCGGCACCGAAATCCGGGTCGACGGTGTCGCGCTGCCGAAACTGGGGGAATCCGGGGCGGTCCGGCGTGACATCGTGCTGGACGACCCGCCGGCCGCCCCCCCGATGTCGATGGCCCACGTCGCCATCCGCCGCTGACCCGCGCACCGGGGTGGCCCCCGCGCCGCCATGACCGGTGCGCGACGTTCAATCGCCGACGACCATGCCCTGGGTGTCATTCCGGGCGGCCGGGCACCGGCTTTGGGGGGCGCCGGCGCGCCTGTGCGCGCGTCGCGAGGCGGGTCTGGGCACGTACCCATTCCTCGGCCGCCTCACGCGACGGCAGCATCGAGGCGAAGCGCACTTCACCGTCTGGCAGACGGATAATTGCTTGATAATGAGACGGTCCATCCCGCTCGATTGCATATTGAGCCATGCCGCGATCCTATCGGCCGGCATGGTCTGAAAAAAACAAATTGTTCCGTCATTTGATCACAAATGAATGAGCGGGCCGCCCCGGCAGGACCGTCACGACGCGATGTACTGCCTATGGCTGGTCGTCGCGGTGTGCCGGCTTCGTGGTCGGGTTCTCGCGTGCCTGGTGCTCCAGCGCCTCGGCCTCGGCAAGCCACCCGCGGGCCAGTTGCGCGCACCGGTAGGCCATGGCCGGATACCGGCGCCCCAGGTCGAGGAACGCAGCGGCCCGGCGGCGGCAGTCCTCGGGCGTCACCGCGCCTCGGACCCGGGTCGGGTCGCCCCGGATCGGCTCAACTGGAATCGCGCGCGCGGCTTGTCTGAAGCGTCCAACCGATCCCCCGGGCAGACCAGTAAAAATTGAGACGACGGTGTATGACAGCGTTTCGCTTGTGGCACGTGGCCCG
>CAYZKM010000368.1:0-5326 GCA_964478525.1 uncultured Bifidobacterium sp. | reverse complement strand
CGGGCTGATGCTGACGCCGCACGGGCCGAAGCTGATCGAGTACAATGTCCGCTTCGGTGACCCGGAATGCCAGGTCCTGCTGATGAAGATGCGCTCGGACCTGCTGCCGGCGCTGGTGGCGGCCTGCGACGGAGAGCTGGCGAATTTCGACCTGCGCTGGGACGACGTGGCCTCGATCGGCGTGGTGATGGCCGCCCGCGGCTACCCCGACGCGCCCGAGCGCGGCAGCGAGATCCGTGGCCTGGCCGAGGCCGACGCGCTGCCCCGGGTGCAGGTGTTCCATGCCGGCACCGAGGCGACGGCGGATGGGCGCATCCTGGCGGTGGGCGGGCGCGTGCTGACGGTCTGCGCCACCGGGGCGACGCTGCGGGATGCGCATGACGCCGCCTATGCCGCGGTCGGCCGGATCGACTGGCCCGAGGGGTTCTGCCGGCGCGACATCGCCTGGCGCGCGTTGCGGCGATGACCCCGCCGCTGCCAGAGCTGCGTTTCGCGCCGATCCCCGCCGCGGCCCGCGATCGCTATGACGGCGACCGGTTCAGCTATATGGAGGCCGGCCTGCCCGACGCCCCGCCGCTGGTCCTGCTGCACGGCGTCGGGGCCAACGCGATGTACTGGCGGTTCCAGTTCGCCGCCCTGGCCGACCGCTTCCGCCTGATCGCGTGGAACGCACCGGGCTACATGCTGACCGACGCGCTGCGCGCCGAGGCGCCGGACGGGCGGGGCTATGCCGATGCGCTGGCCGATTTCCTCGATGCGGCGGGCATCGGGCGGGCGCACCTGATGGGCAACTCCTTCGGCTCCCGCGTCGCCCAGTTCTTCGCCCGCCACCATCCGGACCGGGTGGGGCGCATGGTGCTGACCGGGGCGGGTGTCGGGCGGCGGGACATGCCGGGCGCGGCCGTCGAGGCAGCCATGGCCGCCCGGCAGGCGCAGATCGCCGGCGGCGGATACGGGTTCGGTGACCGGGTGGCGGCGCTGCTGGGACCGGATGCCTCGGCCGACACCGCCGCCCTGGTGCAGCATGTCCTGCGGGCGACCAATCCGCGCGGGTTCCTCCAGGCGGCGCGATTCGGCCTGCTGTCCGGCTGCACCCTGGACTTCGCGGCGGCGCTGACGATGCCGGTGCTGCTGATCCAGGGGGAGCGGGACCGGGTGAACCCGCTCGAATCCAACGCCGCGCCCCTTGCCGCCGCGCTTCCCGACGCCCGGCTTCAGGTGCTGGCCGGGATCGGCCACCTGCCGGAGGTCGAGGCGCCAGCCGTGGTCAACGGCCTGGTGGCGCGGTTCCTGGGCCCATAGAGCATGATCCCGCTGAGCGGAATCGTGGCAGCGGGCCGATCATGCGATCAGACAATAAGATAGCGCGCGCTGACCGTTTACGGTCAGCGGTTCATCATCACCGGCAGGTCGGAATTCTCCAGCACGTGCCGGGTCACGCCGCCCAGGATCAGCTGGCGCAGCCGCGAATGGGAGTAGGCGCCCATCGACAGCAGGTCGCAGCCGAACTCATGCGCCGCCGCCAGCAGCCCGGCGCCGACCGACGAGCCGATCGAGCGGAACATGACGATATCGGCATGGACGTCGTGCAGCGCGAGATAGGCGGCAAGGTCCGGCGCGCCGGGGCCGCGCCGCTGATAGCCCTCGGCCGAGAGGATGCGCACGGCCTCGGCCCGCTGCATCCACGGCATGGCGGCCAGGACCGAGGAGGCCGACTCGGCGGTGCCGTTCCAGGCCAGGCAGACGCGGGTGCCGATCGAGACCGGCGCCTTGCGCGGGGCGATCAGCACCGGACGGCCGGAATCGAACAGCACGGCATGCAGCGCGTCCGAGGAGGAAACGTCCTCGCCGGATTCCGGATGGGGCACGATCGTCAGGTCGGCGAGGCGGGCCTGCTGCGCGACGATGTCCTCCTCCCGCCCGGTGACGGCGGCGAAGCCGGCGGTCGGATGGTCGAGCCCGGCGCGCGCCTCGGCCACCGCGACGTTATGGGTGCCGACGAACTGCTCGAACATCGTGCGCACGGCATGGGCGCGCTCGCTGCTTTCCTTCTCGGTGGCCGACATCATCTCCTCGATCATGGCGCCCGACAGTCCCTCGCCCGCCAGCGGGGCGACGTCGCGACTGTCGACGCGCACATGCAGCGCGGTGACATGGGCATTCCATCGCTGGGCGACCATCATGGCGGTCGTCATGGCGGCTTCGCCGGCCGCGGTCCCGGTCAGCGGAAGAAGCAGTTTGCGGATGGCCATGTTCGGCTCCTTTTCGGACGTGTTCAGGCTCGGCGTATTCAGGTTCGGCGGGTTCAGGCTCGGAATGCAAGTCTGGTCTGCGTCTACGACAATACAACATGGGGGCGGATGGCCGCCATTGCCAAGTCCCTTGCCACGGCGGCGTCGCCGGCGTCGATCGCGACCCAGCCGCCGGCACCGGGATCGGCGCCGATGGCGCCGCGCAGTACTTCGACCGTGGCGTCCGAGGCAGCGCCGGTGCGGGCGGCGATGCGGGCTTCCAGGACGGCGTATGGCGCGGTGAGCCACAGGCCGATGAAGGGCACGCCGGCCTCGGCGGCGGCCCGCGACAGCATGTCCCGGTCCGCCGTGGCCATGAAGGTGGCATCGGCGATCACCGCCTGCCCGCCGGCGGCCGCCACCCGCGCCTGTGCCGCCAGGTCCCTGAACACCGCCAGGCTGACATCGGGCGCATAGGCGGCGGGGGGCAGCCGTTCCTCGGGCGCGACCCCGTGCAGGCGCTTGCGGATCTCGTCGCTGCGCAGGACCAGGGCGCCGGGCGCGCCGCCCAGCGCGGGGGCGAGGGCGCGGGCCAGGGTGGACTTGCCGGTGCCGGGCAGCCCGCCGATGGCGACCACGATGGCGGGCGAGGTGGCCAGGTAGCGGGACGCGGCATCCAGATACGACAGGCCTTCCGGCATCTGCCCGCGCCTGGCGGCCACATGGGCCCGGATCAGGGCGCGCAGCGAGAGGAACAGCCGCAGGCCGCGCACCATCATCGCATCCCCGGTGCGCGCGACATAGCGATTCATCACCCGGTTCGCCGCCGCTCGGCCGGCGCGAAAATCCAAGTCCATCAACAGGAAGGCCAGGTCATAGGCCAGGTCGATGGTGGCCAGCGCCTCGTCGAACTCCAGCGCGTCGAACGGGACGGGGCGGCCCCGCCACAGGCACAGATTGCCCAGATGCAGATCGCCATGGGCGCGCCGGACGAACCCCGCCGCCGCCCGGGCGTCCAGCCATCCGGCCAGTGACTCGCGTTCGGCCGCGATCGTCCCGGCCCAGGTCTGGATCCGTGGCGCGGGCAGGCCGGACTCGAGCGCGGCCTGGACGTTGCCGGCGATGACGGCGCGCATGTCGTGGCGCGCATCCACCAGCGGCGGCAGGGCGCCGTGATAGGACGCGACGGTGTCGGCCAGGCCATCCAGCAGCGCATGCGTCAGCCCGCCGGCGGCGGCGATCCGGTCCAGGAAATCCCCGGCGGGCACGCGCGCCATGCGCAGCACCCAGTCCAGCACGGGCAGGCCGGGCCGGTCGGCGAACCCCGCCGACCCGTCGTCCAGCCGCACCACGGGCACGACATCGCGATACATCCCCGGCGCGTGCGGGGCATTCAGTGCCAGTTCGCGTTCGGCATAGTGGCGGCGCGCATCCAGGGTGGAGAAGTCCAGGAAGGACAGCCGCACCGCCTTCTTCAGCTTCCAGACGGTGTCGGCGCCCAGGAAGACCAGCGAGATATGGGTCTCGACCGGGTCCGCCCCGGCCAGGCCGCGCAGGAACGCCGCCGTCGCCCGCTGCTCCTCCGGGATGGCCACCGGATCAGGGGAACAGCTTGCCGATCGACCAGCCGCCATCGCCGCTTGGGGTGTAGATCGTGCGGTCATGCAGGCGGAACGGCATGTTCTGCCAGAACTCGAACCGTTCGGGCAGCACGCGATATCCGCCCCAATGCGCCGGGCGCGGGATGTGGTCGTCGGGGTAGGTCTGCTCGAACAGCGCCAGCCGCCGTTCCAGGTCCTGCCGGCTGGGCAAGGGGCGGGACTGGTCCGACGCCCATGCGCCCAGGCGGGAGACGCGCGGGCGGGTCGCGTAGTAGGCGTCGGATTCGGCATCCGTCACATGTTCGATCGTGCCCTCGACGCGGACCTGCCGGCCCAGCGATTTCCAGAAGAACAGCAGCGCGGCGCGCCCGGTCTCGGCCAGCTGATCGGCCTTGTCGCTTTGCTTGTTGGTGAAGAAGACGAAGCCGCGATCATCGAGACCCTTCAGCAGCACGATGCGCGCCGCGGGAAAGCCGGTGGCGGTCGTGGTGGCCAGGGTCATCGCGTTCGGGTCTGATGGCTCGCTGGCGGATGCGTCGGCGAACCATGCGTTGAACCAGGCGAACGGATCGGCATGGGGCGGGGCGATGTCGGACATGTGGTCTCTCCTGCGAGCCCTGCGACATTGCCGTTTCCGCAGCCCCGCGCCAAGGGAGCAGGCGAGAGACGCTGCCCGTGCCGTGGCCGGCCCGCGCGGGCCGCGGCAGGCGGGGGGGGATGGCGCCGCGATCGGCGAAGCACTTGCCCCGGCGCCACTGCTTGTGCCACCACGGAAACAGAGAGGGCGTCGCCCGCAACGCCGAGTCAGAGGATTACCATGGCCGACAGTGCCCCCGCGCATCTCCCGCTCAAAGGCTCGCTGATGCAAGGAAAGCGGGGCCTCATCATGGGCGTGGCGAATGACCGGTCCCTGGGCTGGGGCATCGCCGAGGCCTGCGCCGCGCAGGGCGCGGAGCTGGCATTCACCTTCCAGGGGGAGTCGCTGGAACGCCGCGTCCGCCCGCTGGCCGCATCCGTCGGGTCCGACCTGGTATTCCCCTGTGATGTCTCGGACGAGGCCAGCATCGACACCGCGTTCGAGATGCTGCGCGCGCACTGGGACGGGCTGGATTTCCTGGTGCATGCCATCGGCTTCGCGGACAAGGCCTATCTGCGCGGACGCTACCTGGACACGCCGCGCGCGGTCTTCCTGCAGGCGCTGGATATCTCCTGCTATTCCTTCACGGCGGTCTGCCAGCGCGCGGTGCCGATGATGCGCCCGGGCGGCAGCCTACTGACGCTGACCTATCTGGGCGCGGAACGCTGGGTGCCGCATTACAACGTCATGGGCGTGGCCAAGGCGGCGCTGGAGGCATCGGTGCGCTACCTGGCTGCCGACCTCGGCGGCGACGGCATCCGCGTGAACGGCATCAGCGCCGGCCCGATCAAGACGCTGGCGACGTCGGGGATCGGCGATTTCCGCTATATCCTGCGCTGGAACCAGCTGAACTCCCC
>CAYZKM010000367.1:0-5330 GCA_964478525.1 uncultured Bifidobacterium sp. | reverse complement strand
CTCCCAGGCGATGGCGTGCATCAGGTGGGTCTTGCCCAGCCCGACGCCGCCGTACAGGAACAGCGGGTTGAATCCCGGGCTGGCCGGGCTTTCGGCCACGCGGCGGGCGCAGGCATAGGCGAATTCGTTGGGCTTGCCGACGACGAAGGCATCGAAGGTGTAGCGCGGGTCGAGCACGGCGCCGAGTTCGGGGCGTCCGTCGCGGTCATCCGTCGCGGGATCGGGCGCGATGGCCGGTTCCGCCGCGGGGCGGCTTTCCGGCGCGTCGGTGATGGGACCGATCCCGTTGCCGACGCGGATATCGACGCGGCGGATCGTGGTGTTTTCCGACTGCCAGAGCGCGTTCAGCCGATCGCCGTAGCGGCTGCGGACCCAGTCGCGCAGGAAGCGTGTGGGCAGGGTGATGGTGATCTCATCGCCGTCGACGCCGGCCATGCTCATTTGCCGCAGCCAGGTGCGGTATTCCACCTCGCCGACCTCGTTCTGCAAGCGGCCGCGGATGCGGGCCCATTGCGCGGCGAGCTGCGGCATTTCGATGATCCCCCGCTCCGCGGCCATGGTCATTCATGCCCCCTGTCCTAGCTGCCCTTGGCCATGGCGTCCTGGCCAACCCGTTATTTTTCCAGCGACATTTCGCCTGTCGCGGGTCTTGGTCCGCATGCGCCAAGACCTTGCACCATTCTGTGGCGGTGCAATGGATCATCGGCGGCGTGCCAGTATCCAATAGGCCGGGTCACCCGATCTGGCAATGGAGATTCGACTGAAGGCAGTAGAACCCAAATAAAAGAAATATCGTTGCTTGACTGGATATTTCTGGGAGGCGCGCAAGTTGCGTTATTTGTCTTAAAGAAGACAAACCACAGCGCATTTTGTCAGATTGAAACAGCGGTTCTACTTGGAACCCTTCCGACCCGCTCAGTATGCAGTGGTCGGGCGAACCGGTCAACCGGGGGGTTGACCGGATTCGTACGTCACGCCGTCGCGATGGCCTTGATGCGCGCGGACAGGCGCGACAGCTTGCGGGCAACCGTGTTGTGGTGGACCACGCCCTTGCCGGCGGCACGCTGCATCTCGGGCTGGGCCGCCTTCAACGCCTCGGTCGCGGCCGCCTTGTCCCCGCTGGCAATCGCGCTCTCGACCTTCTTCACGAAGGTCCGCATGCGGGACTTGCGTGCCTGGTTGCGGGCGGTGCGCTTCAGGGTCTGACGGATGCGCTTGCGCGCGGATGCGGTGTTCGCCATGGTTTCTTTCGGTTTCGCGTTTCGCGTGCTGACGGCACCGGGCAGGAAACCCGTCCGGCGGAAGGCCGGGCTTTTACGCAGCGGCCGCGCCAGAGTCAAGAAAGCCGGAGCCAAGAAACATGCCGCCCCCGGGTCGCCCCCCGGGGTCACCCCCGGGGTCACCCCCCGGGGTCACCCCCCGGGGTCACCCCCCGGGGTCACCTTCGCCCCGGCATCCCACCCTCGCCACCCCAGGCGTTTGCGGGCACCATGGGCGCGCGATACCGGAGCAAGACCGCCATGACAACCACGACCGCCACCTCGCGCGCCGAGGCCTATATCGTCGACGCCCTGCGCACCCCGACCGGGCGCCGCCGCGGTGGCCTGGCGCATGTCCATGCCGCCGACCTCGGCGCCCATGTCCTGCGCAGCCTGGTCGATCGCAACGCCATCCCCGCCGACGAATATGACGACGTCGTGTTCGGCACCATCGATGCCATCGGCCCGCTGTCGTTCAACATCGCCCGCACCTGCTGGCTGGCCGCCGGGCTGCCGCTGACGGTGCCGGGCGTGACCATCGACCGGATGTGCGGATCGTCCCAGCAGGCGATCCATTTCGCCGCGCAGGCGGTCATGAGTGGCACGCAGGATGTCGTCGTCGCCGGCGGCGTGCAGATCATGAGCCAGATTCCCATCGGCTATGCCTTCGAGGCCGGCGCCCCGCTGGGCCTGGCCGACCCGTTCTCGGGCAGCCAGGGCTGGGTGGCGCGCTTCGGCACCGAGATGGTCTCGCAATTCCATGGCGCGTCGCTGATCGCCGGGAAATGGGATTTCTCGCGCCAGGCGATGGAGGAATTCTCGCTGGAGAGCCACAACCGCGCCCTGCGCGCCCAGGCCGAGGGGCGGTTCGACCGCGAGATCGTGCCCCTGGAAGGCGTCACACGGGATGAAACCCCGCGGCAGACCACGCTGGAGAAGATGGCCGCGCTGGAACCGCTGCCGGGCTTTCCCCGCCTGACCGCGGCCATCGCGAGCCAGACCTGCGATGTGGCGGCCGCGGTGCTGATCGTGTCGGAAGCGGCGCTGAAGCGCTACAACCTGACCCCGCGGGCGCGCATCCATCATATGAGTGTGATGGGCGACGATCCGATCTGGATGCTGACCGCGCCGATCCCCGCTTCCAGGCGAGCGATGCAGCGGACGGGCCTGGCCTGGTCCGATATCGACACGGTGGAGTGCAACGAGGCTTTCGCCTCGGTGCCCATGGCCTGGCTGGCCGAGATCGACTACCCGCATGACCGCTTCAACCCCAACGGCGGCGGCATCTCGCTGGGGCACCCGATCGGGGCGACCGGGGCACGGATCATGACCACGATGCTGCACGAGCTGGAGCGCACCGGCGGGCGGTACGGGTTGCAGACCATGTGCGAGGGCGGCGGCACCGCCAATGTCACCATCATCGAGCGGCTGGGATAGCGCCTGACCGCCCACGCCGCTCAGCCGGCCGCGCCCCTGGCGGACCCATAGCTGGCCAGGTGGCGGGCGACCAGGATTGCCTGCCCGTCCGATAGGGCGACCGGGCTGATCGTCACCTGCCCGAGATGCCGGCGCGCCAGCGAGACATGGATCGGCGGATCATGCGCCAGGCAATGGGCATGCAGCGCGTCCGGCGCGTCTGCCGACAGCACAAGGATCGGCACCGGCCCATCCTCGATATGCGCGCCGGACGGGGTGGCGGCGGCGATCGTTTCCAGCCGGTGGCGCCAGATGGCGGTACGGTCGGCATCGGCCCCGGCGGCGAAGCGTTCCAGCGCGACCAGCAGGCCGATCACCTCCTCCTTCCCCACCTTGCAGGACCGGCCGATGCCGTGATGCGGCAGGCCCGGCAACTGCGCCAGTGGGGCGAACTCGGGCGGCGGGTGCCAGTGTTCCGGGAACATGTCCAGGTCCAGCATCTGCACCAGGGCCGATGAAACCAGGTCCCGCCGTCCGCACAGGATGCCCGAGGATTGCGGCCCGCCGATCGCCTTGCCGCCGCTGAAGGCGACCAGGTCGGCGCCCTCGCGGATGAAGCGGCGCAGATTGTCCGCGGGCGGCAGCTGCGCGGCGGCGTCCACCAGCAGCGGCAGGTGATGGGCGCGGGCGATGGCGGCCAAAGCGGGCAAAGCGGGCAGGGACTGCGGCTGCGCCAGCCAGAAGATGCCGGCCGTGTCGGGACCGATCGCCGCCTCGACCTCCCACGCCGCAGCGTCGCGCACGCCGGGCCCGCTGTAGCGGTCGGGGATGCCGACCTCCACGATCCGCCCGCCGGCGACCGTCAGCGCGCGGTCGTACATGTTGCGCTGGCTGCGCACGACGATGAACGCGTCCGGCCCGGTGGTGGCCGGCAGCCGGTCGATCCGCGCGGGGTCCAGGCGTGCGAGGCAGGCAGCCGCGCCCAGCAGCAGCGCGGCCGAGGCGCCCGCGGTCACGATCCCCGCCTCGGCGCCGGTGAGGCGCGCGATCACCCGGCTCGCCCCGGCCTGCAGGGCGGGCATCTCGACGCAGGCGGTCGCCGCGTCGGCCATCGCCGCCACGACATCCGGGTGCATCATGCCCCCGCTCAGGCGCGTATTGGTGCCGCAGGCGTTGATGACGGTCGGGATGGCGAAGCGGGCATAGGTGTTCATGCGGCGGCGGCGAGCGGGGCCTTGCCGCGGATCATGTCGGCCGCCTTCTCGGCGATCATGATCGTCCCGGCATTGGTGTTGCCCGAGATGACGGTCGGCATCACGGATGCGTCGACCACTCGCAGCCCCTGCAGCCCATGCACGCTCAGCCGCGGGTCGACGACCGCCATCGGGTCGATCCCCATCTTGCAGGTGCTGGTCGGGTGGAACACGGTGCCGCCATTGTGCTGGGCATAGTCAAGCAGCTGTGCATCGGTTTCCACCGCCGGCCCGGGCACGAACTCCGATTCGATAAAGGCCTGCATATGCGGCGAGCGCAGCAGGGAGCGGCCGAGCCTGAGGCCGTCGACGATGGTGCGGCGGTCGGTCTCGGTGGAGAGGTAGTTGGGCCGCATGGCCGGGGCGTCGAACGGGTTGGCGGTTTTCAGCGTGATCTCGCCGCGGCTTTCCGGGCGCAGCTGATAGACCAGCAGGGTGAAGCCCGACCATTTGTGCAGCCCGTCCTGCGGGCGGTCGGCGCTGAAGGTGGCGATCGAGAACTTGACGTCGGGCGTGGCGAGCTCGGGCCGGGTGCGGGCGAACAGCGCCACCTCGGCCGTATTGACGGTCAGGACGCCCTTCTTCATGACAAGATATTCGATCCCCGACCACAGCATCTTCAGCGGGTTCATCATGACATCATTGACGGTGATCGGATATTTGCATTTCATCTTTATTGCTGCTGAATAATGGTCCTGCAGGCTTTGTCCCACACCGGGAAGATCGTGCACCACGGGAATGCCCAGCGATGCCAGGTGCTGGGCGGGGCCGACGCCCGACAGCATCAGGACCTGCGGCGATCCGATGGCCCCGCCGCACAGAATGACCTCCTTGCGCGCCTTCACGACCCGGTCCTGCCCGCCCCGGCTATAGGCGACGGCGGTCGCGCGGTTGCCCTCGAACAGCACCTTCTTCGTATGGGCGCCCGTCACCACCTGCAGGTTCGACCGGTGGCGCACCGGGTGCAGGTAGCCAACGGCGGTCGAGCAGCGCTTGCCGTTGCGGGTCGTCGTCTGGTGATAGCCGACGCCGTCCTGCTCCTTGCCATTGAAGTCGTCGTTACGCGGGTAGCCCGCCTCGTTGCAGGCCTTGATGAAGGCCTCGCAGATCGGGTGCCCGTCCTGCACGTCCGACACCGCGAGCGGGCCGCCCGTCGCATGCCATTCGTCGTCGCCGCGGGTCTGGTGTTCGGCGCGCTTGAAGTATGGCAGCACGTCAGAGGACGACCATCCGGTGTTGCCCATCTGACGCCACAGGTCGAAATCCTCGTGCTGGCCGCGGATATAGACCATGCCGTTGATCGACGACGAGCCGCCCAGCACCTTGCCGCGGGGCCAGAAGATGCGGCGCCCGCCGGCGCCGGCATCGGGCTCTGTCTCGAAGCACCAGTTCACCCGGCTGT
>CAYZKM010000366.1:0-5354 GCA_964478525.1 uncultured Bifidobacterium sp. | reverse complement strand
GGCTGGCCGGGCTGACGCTGGACCTGTACGCGCAGATCGGCATGGTCGTGCTGATCGGCCTGGCCGCGAAGAACGGCATCCTGATCGTGGAATTCGCCAAGGAAGAGCGCGCCAGGGGCGTGCCCCTGCTGCGCGCCGCGACCGAGGGCGCGCGCCTGCGCTTCCGCCCGGTGATGATGACCTCGTTCGCCTTCATCCTCGGCCTGCTCCCCCTGGTGATCGCCGTCGGCCCATCCATGCTCGCTCGGCGCAACATCGGCACGCCGGTGTTCGGAGGCATGATCTTCGCCTCCTTCCTGGGGATTTTCGCGATCCCGGCGCTGTACGTGACGTTCCAGTCGTTGCGGGAGAAGCTGCGCCCCTCGACGCGGCCCCAGGAGGATGCCGGCGCGCCACATCATTGAACGCTGCCTGAAGTCGGGCGCCGGCCGGTCGGACGGTCAGGAAACCGCCGTCTCGGCCCGCGCCCCCTCGCCGGGCCCGCCATCGGCGCGGCGGTCCATCGTCTGCGCGATGGCCGCCGCCAGATCAGCGGTCGAGAACGGCTTGCCCACCGTCAGGTGCCCGCTATCCGACCAGCTGCGCAGCGCGTCGCCGTCCACGAACCCGGTCAGGAACAGGATCGGCAGGCCGGGGCGGCGCAGCCGCGCCTCGGCGGCCAGCTGGCTGCCGTTCATGCGCGGCATGGCGAAGTCGGCCAGCAGGATGTCGCACCCCGCCCCGCTCGCCAGCCAGCGCAGCGCCGACGCCCCGTCCGGATAGGCCGTCACGGTGTGGCCGAGCTGGGCCAGCATCTCCCGGGTCAGGTCGCGCACGGCGGTGTCGTCGTCCACCAGCAGGATGCGCAGCCGCCCGACCGGTGCGGGCGCGGCCGGCCGCTCCTCGGTTGGCGGCGCCACCGCCGCGGTCCCGCGCGGCAGATAGATCGACACCACCGTCCCCTGCCCCGGAGCGCTGTCCAGCACCACGGTCCCCCCCGACTGGCGCGCGAAACCGAAGACCTGGGCCAGGCCGAGACCGGTGCCCTTGCCGCTGTCCTTGGTGGTGAAGAACGGTTCGAACGCGCGGGCGCGCACCGGTTCGGCCATGCCGGTGCCGGTGTCGCCGACCGACACCAGCACATACTGGCCAGGTTCCAGGTCGGCCGGACCCAGGCCGGCGCCGATCACGACGTTGCTGGTGCGGAAGCACAGCTCGCCGCCTTCGGGCATGGCGTCGCGCGCGTTCACCGCCAGGTTCAGCAGCACCGATTCCAGCTGCACGGGGTCGGCCATGGCGGGCCACGCATCCTGGGCCAGGATGCGTTCCACCACCACCGACGGGCCCAGGGCGCGCCGGATCAGGTCGTCGTTGGCGATGATCACCTGGTTCACGTCCACCGGGCGGATCGCCAGCTCCTGGCGGCGGGCGAAGGCCAGCATCTGGGCGGTCAGCCGAGCGCCGCGCTTCGCCGCATGGATGGCGGTGGTGATGTGGCGGAGGGTACGTTCATCCGTCATCCGCATCGCCGCCAGTTCCAGGGACCCCAGCACGGCGGTCAGCAGGTTGTTGAAATCATGCGCGATGCCGCCGGTCAGCCGGCCCACCGCCTCCAGCTTCTGGACCTGCACCAGCGCGCTTTCGGCGCGGCGGCGTTCCCCGGCCTCGGCGGCCAGCCGCTGGTTCGCGGTCTCCAGCTCGTTGGTGCGTTCCCGCACCCGCTGCTCCAGCGTGTCGGCAAGCTGGCGCAGCCGGGTTTCGGCCTCGGCGCGGCGGTCATCGGCCAGGTCGCGTTCCCGCTCGCGCTGTTCCAGCGCGCTGGCCAGCCGGTCCAGCGTGCACGCCAGCTGCCCGAGTTCCGAGTTGTCGCCGGCGATGGAAGGGGCGCGGGCGGTATAGTCGCCGCCGCGCAGGCGTTCTGCGGTTGCCAGCAGCGCGTCCACCGGCCTGGCGATCCAGAACCGGCTGACCAGCCAGGCGCCGGCGGCGGCCAGCACAAGGCCCAGGGCGATCAGCCCACCGCCGGCCCAGGTCGCGCGGTCCAGCGCGGCGAAGGCGGCCGCGCGTTCGCGGGCGACGCCGATATAGATGCCTTCCAGGTCGTACGGCACGGGGACGAAGCCCAGGATCCGATCGACCCCGTCCATCCCGACGACGTCACGCGTGCCCGGCCGCGCCGAGGCCATGAAATGATGGAATCGCTCGGGGATCACCCTGCCCTGGAACCGGTCGTTCTCGGGATAGCGCAGCAAGACCCGCATGTTGCGGTCGGCCACCGTCAGCGCCATGCCCGGTGTCAGCTTCGCGGCCAATGTGTCGGCCAGCCAGCGCAGGTCGATCATCACCTCGATCACGCCGATGCGCTGGCCACTGGCTGATTCCAGCGGGGCGGCAACGGGCAGCACGGGTATGCCGGTGACCCGTGTCAGGCTGTATTCGCCCAGCGCATAGGCCTCGCCGTCCAGCACCCGGGCGATGTGCGGCTGGTTGGCCAGGCTGACCGGCGTGGCATCGGCGCTGCTGCACACGACGATGCCCTGGCGGTCGGCGACGGTGATGGCGGCGTGGAACGGGAAGCGCTGCTTCACCTGCCCCAGGTAGCGCGTGCACGCCGGCCCATCCATGTCGCGGATGGCGGGATGGCCGGCCAGCGCGGTCACCAGCTGCAGCGCGCCTTCGATATGGCGGCGCAGTTCCGCGGTCTGGAAATAGGCGAGCGTCAGCACCTCGCGCCGGACCTCGGCTTCCCTGGCGTCGCGCAGCTGGTGCTGGTCATAGGCGAGCAGGCCGATCGCCGGCAGCACGGACAGCCCGGCCAGCACGAACAGGCGGCGACGCAAGCTCATCGGCCTCCCCTGTCGCAAGGCCGCGTCATCGGCGATCCCTGCCCGTGACGTCCGTGCCTGGGTATGAATGAAACATCCGCCGCAACCCTACACGCCCGGCACGCGCTGGGCCAAGCATGACGGTATGCCGTGCCCCGCCTGTCGTTCCCCGGCTGGCGCGCCCCGCCTGGCGCGCCCCGGCTGTCGCGCCCCGCCTGTCGCACGAGGTCAGCCGTTGCCCGGGCGTCCGAAGCGGCGTTCACGCAGGGTGAACAGCTCCCCCGGATCGGTGACCCCCGGCAGCACCGTGTCCATCCCGCAGGTCGGGCACAGCGGCGTCTCCCCGTCGTCGATCCAGTCGATCACATCGGTGGACAGGAACACGTGCAGGCACGAAAAGCAGCCACACAGCATTGAAGACCGGACCCCGCACCCTGCTCGCCCCGCACCGACCGTCCCATAGCCCGCTTTCCCGCCCCGCGCCAAACCGGCGCTCGGCCATGACCCCGGCCGCCTGGACCGTGGCGCTGATCGCCGGCACCGCCCTGGTCCGCCTGGGCTTCGCCTGGGCGGTCGGGCTTGGTGTCGACGAAAGCTATATGGTCGCGGCCGGGCGTTTGTGGAGCCTGGGCTATTTCGACCACCCGCCGGCATCGTGGTGGCTGTCCTGGGGGGCGGCGCAGCTGTTCGGGACCGAGGCCGCGGTCGTCGTCCGCCTGCCCTTCATCGCGCTGTTCGCGCTGGCCAGCTGGCTGATGTTCCGGCTGGGGTCGGTGTTGGGCGGGCCACGGGCGGGGCTGTGGGCGGCGGTGGCGCTGAACCTGGCGCCGGTGTTCGGCGTGACCAGCGGCACCTGGGTGCTGCCCGATGGGCCACTGAACTGTGCCCTGGTGGGCGCCGCGCTGTGCCTGGTCCATGCCATCGGCGCCGACGGCCGGACCGCCTGGCGATGGTGGTGCGGGGCGGGGCTGTGCGCGGGGCTGGCGCTGTTCGCCAAATACTCGGCGGTGCTGACCATTGGCGGGGCCTTCCTGTTCCTGGCCGTCAGCCGCGACCACCGGCACTGGCTGCGCCGCCCGCAGCCCTGGATCGCCGGGCTGCTGGCCGTGGCCGTGTTCGCCCCGGTGATCCTGTGGAACGCGACCCATGGCTGGGCGTCGTTCGCCTTCCAGGGCGAGCGCGCCACCGGCCTGCGGTTTCGCCCGCTGGCGCCGCTGGAGGTGCTGGGCGGCGGGGCGCTGTTCGTGCTGCCGTGGATCTGGGCGCCGATGATGCTGCTGTGGGCGGACGCGCTGCGGCGGGGCGAGGCGGCGCGGCGGCTGCTGGCGTTCCTGGCTGCTCCGCCGATCCTGGCCTTCGCGCTGATCGCCGCCTGGTCCGGGCAGCGCGTGCTGTTCCACTGGGCGGCCCCGGGCTATCTGATGCTGTTCCCGCTGCTGGGTGACGCCATCGCCGAGCGCATCGGCCGGGCCTGGGTGCGCCGGACCATCGCCGGCACCGCTGCCCTGGTCCTGGCATCCGTCGCGCTGGTCAGCGCGCAGACCCGGTTCGACGTGCTGGGCGACCGCCTGGCGCTGGTGCTGCGCAAGGACCCGACGATCGAGGGCATCGACTGGACGTCGCTCCGCACCGACCTGGCCGGGCGCGGGCTGCTGACGCCTGGCACCGTGGTCGGCGTGGCCAACTGGCGTGATGGCGGCAAGATCGGCTTCGGCCTGGGGCCTGATATCGCGCTGGTCTGCCTGTGCACGGATGCGCGCCAGTTCGGCCTGACCGCCCCGGCCTCGGCCATGATCGGGCGCGACCTGCTGGTGCTGATCGCCGACGACCCCGACCGCGTGATGGCCGCGCTGGCACCGCTGTTCGGGGCGATGGAGCGGCTGGCCCCGGCGCCGGTGCGGCTGGGCGGACGGACATTGCGCGAGGTTGCGGTGGTGCGCGCCCGGGGGTTGCAGCGCTGGCCGCCGTAGGGGCGGTGCGGGCGTTCGCCGGTTGGTTACGGAGCGAGATTGACAGGTAGTTCTTTCGAGATCACGTTTCACTGATCCATCAATCGTATAGAGGTTGGTGTCATGCGGAATCTCGGGGAGCGAGCCAGAATGAGCGTGGCCAGGTCGAGTTCGTTCGATCGTGTTTCCGATGCGCGCTATGTCACGATCCTTGGCCGGGATTCGGACTTGTCTGCTTGGGCGGTTGTCGAAGCCGAACTCAAACGCCGTGGAATTTTTTATACCACGAATATCGAATCCAAACCGGGAGGCGGCATCGCGCTGACAGAAACCGAGGTTCTGGAGAGCTTGCGGAATCCGCGTTGTATCGGACTGATCGTATTTCTCTCGGATGCCTACTTCAGGCGCCTCGACACCATCGCCGCCGCCGAGAAGTCGGTTGTGCTGGACCATCTGCAGAAACGACGTCCAAGCTTCGGTATCGTCGATTCCGCAGGTATCTCCGACCGGCCTGAGTTCAATATATACAGGTCTCGATATAATATTGATCACATGGAGGTTTTTGCACATAATTTTCGTGACTGGCTGCAGGGACGGGTGA
>CAYZKM010000365.1:0-5354 GCA_964478525.1 uncultured Bifidobacterium sp. | reverse complement strand
CGACGTGACGGGCGGGGAGAACGGCGTGCAGGGCGTGCCGCGGCCGCTGTTCGGCAGCGAATGGTCGTTTCATCTGTTCACCATCGCCACCGTCGCCGCCGGGATGCTGATCCTGTGGCATATCGCGCATTCGCCGTTCGGGCGCACGCTGCAGGCGCTGCGCGACAACGAACAGCGCGTGCAGAGCCTGGGCTATGACACGTTCCGCATCAAGTTCGTATCCTTCGTGCTGATGGGCGGGATCGTCGGCTACGCGGGCGGGCTGCTGTCGTTCATGCTGCGCGGCGCCTATGCCGATAACCTGAGCTGGCAGCACGCCGGTGACTCGCTGCTGATGGCGGTGCTGGGCGGCGTGCATCACTTCCTGGGCCCGCTATGGGGCGCCATCGCTTTCATCCTGCTGGAAGACCGGCTGTCGGCCGTCACCGAAAGCTGGTGGCTGATGTTCGCGCCGATCGTGATCCTGTTCGCCCTGGCCTCGCCCGAGGGCATCCAGGGCCTGGTGTTCCGCGTGATGGGGCGCGAGGACTGGACGCTGACGCGCGGACGCATCCCGCCGCGCCCGGCGACGATCGCGCCCTATGAAGGCGGGCATGCGAAGCTGGACCCGTCGAAGCCGATCCTGACGGTGTCGGGCCTGCACAAAAGGTTCGGGTCACTGGTCGTTGCGACCGACATCAACCTGCAGGTCCATCCCTACAGGCTGCACAGCTTCATCGGACCGAACGGCGCGGGCAAGACCACGTTCTTCAACATGCTGACCGGGCTGTTGCAGCCCAATGCCGGGTCCATCGTGTTCGACGGCACCGACATCACGCGCCTGCCGGTGCACCGGCGCATCCGCCTGGGTGTCAGCCGGTCGTTCCAGATCCTGAGCGTATTCCGCAACCTGACCGCGTTCGAGAACGTGCGCGTTGCCGTGCAGGCGCGCGACAAGCGGGCGGGCGGGCTGTGGCGCGACGCCTATGACTACGACGACCTGAACGCGCGCACCTGGTCGCTGCTGGCGGCCGTGGGCCTGCAGGATCGCGCCGCAGAACCGTGCCAGAACCTGGCGCATGGCGAGCAGCGCCTGCTGGAGATCGCGATCTCGCTGGCCACGGATGCCAAGCTGCTGCTGCTGGACGAGCCGCTGGCGGGCCTGGCCGAGGCCGACCGGCAGGTGGTGGGCGCGCTGATCCGCCGGCTGGCCGAGACCCATGCCGTGCTGCTGATCGAGCATGACATCGACCGCGTGCTGGCGTTGTCCGACCGCATCACCGTGCTGCACCAGGGGCGCCTGATCGCCGATGGCGCACCGGCCGAGGTGGCGCGCAACCCCGATGTCATCACCGCCTATCTGGGTGCCGAGAAGATCATCGCTCCGCCGCCGCCGACCGATGCCGAGAAGCGGGAACATGCCGCGGGAACGGTGGTCCTGGCGGTCGAGAAGCTGCGCGCGGGCTATGCCGGCAGCGTGGTGCTGGAGGACCTGTCGCTGGTCGTGCACGAGGGCGAGGCCGTAGCACTGCTGGGCCGCAACGGCGTCGGCAAGACCACCACGCTGCGCGCGATCACCGGCACGGTGAAGGCGACGTCCGGCACGATGACGCTGGGCGGGGCCGACATCACCCATGCGCGGTCCTATGAGATCAACCAGCGCGGCATCTCGCTGGTGCCGGAAGGGCGGCGGCTGTTTCCCAACCTGACGGTGCTGGACAATCTGCGCATCGCTACCCGCCCGGGCGGGGCGTCGCTGGACGAGGTGTTCGAACTGTTCCCGAAACTGAAGATCCTGCAACGATCGAAGGCCGAGAACCTGTCGGGCGGCGAGCGGCAGATGCTGGCGATCGCCCGCGCGCTGATGGTGCCGGCGAAGCTGATCCTGCTGGACGAACCGTTCGAGGGCCTGGCACCGACCATCGTCAAGGAGGTGATGGACGCGCTGGTGCGCCTGCGCGGCAAGGTGGCGATGGTGATCGTGGAGCACCATGCCGAAACCGTGCTGCCACTGGTGGACCGGGCCTATGTGCTGGTCAACGGGCAGGTCGCGTTCGAGGGGTCGGCCCGCACGCTGGAGGAGGACATCGCCCTGCAGGCCCGCCTGCTGGGCGTGGTGCATCAGGACGCGGCGTAGCGGCGGCTGCCTCTACACGCCGGCGGGCCAGCCGCGCATCCGGTAGGCGCTGTCCCAGAATAGCCATTCCCACTGGGTGGAACGGATGAAGGCGGTCATCATCTTCGCGCGCATCGCCGGCGTCGTGCCGGCGGCGGCGCGGTCGGTGGCGGCGATCACCCGCTTCACCGCGTCGCCATAGGCGTCGTCAGAATAGGTGTCGATCCACGCCTGGTACGGATTGTTCGGCTCGGCCTTGCGCGCCACCGTGTTGCCGACATCCCAATAGATCCAGAAGCACGGCAGCAAAGCGGCCAGCAGCACCTCGAACGGATCGTGATAGGCTGTGGCGATCAGGAAGCTGGTATAGCCCAGGCAATCCGGCGACGGTTCGGCGGCGGCCATCGCCGCGGCATCGACGCCGTACTCCTTCAGATAGGTGCCGTGCAGCGCCTGTTCCACCGCGACCGCCTCTAGCGCGGCATCGCCGAACAGGCGCAGCGTCGCCCCATCCGGCCCGCGCGCGCCGGCCAGGGCCAGGGCGCGTCCATACTGATCCAGATACAGCGCGTCCTGGATGATGTAGCCGCGAAACCGGTCCCGGCTGAGCGTGCCGGCAGCGAGTTCGGTGTTGAACGCCAGCGCGTCGATCGCCGCCCGCAGCGGCGCGGTCTGCTGCCAGGCCTGTTCGCTGAAATCGGTCATAGCGGAACTCCGTAGATACGGGCGGCGGTGCCGGCGAACAGGGCTGCTTTCTCCCCGGCCGAGGCGCCGGCGGCGATCCGCTTGAACCCGTTCCAGGTGACGGCGAAGCTGGACCAGCGCTTCTGCACCGGGAAGTTGCTCTCGAACATGCAGCGATCGGCGCCGAACAATTCGATGCAGGTGGTCAGCCACGGGCCCCAGGCGGCGGCGATTTCCTGCGACGATGGCGGCATCTCCTTCGACGCAGTGCTGCCCGGCAGGCGGATGGGCAGGGCGCCGAGCTTGACGGTGACGTTGGGGCGCTGGGCGAGGCGCGCCATGGCGGCCTTCCAGTCGGCGAACACTTCGTCCTGCCTGTCGCGGAACGGCCCGCCCAGGATCGGGCTGCCGACATGGTTCAGCACGATCCGTGTGTGCGGGAAGGCGTCGGCCAGGTCGGCCACCTCGTCGATCTGCGTGTGGTAGACCCAGGCGTCGAACACCAGATCCAGCGCCGCCAGCCCCGCATAGCCCTTGCGGAAGGTTGCGTCCTTCAGCATCCCTGCCGTGGGCGCGACCTTGTGGATGTCGGCGTGCCAGGCGGTGGAGTGGCGGATGCCGGCGAAGCGTCCGCCGCTGGCGATCATGTGCCGTTCCAGCAGCCCCCGCGCCCGCTCGCCCAGCATCAGGTCGACGTTGCCCACCATCCGTGCGCAGACGCGCGACGGCCCGAACGTGCCGCTGTCGCCCATCGCCGCGATGCCGGCGACGAACGCCGTCTCGCCCAGCGAGGCTTCCTCGGCGGGCACCCCCGTGCGGTACATCGAGTGGCATTCCTCGAACACCGTTGCCACCACGTTGTGCCCGGCATTCACGTCCGCCAGCAGCTCGGGCAGCAGGTACGTATTGCCGTCGCGTATCCACAGATGATGATGCGGATCGACGATCGGCAGGTCGGGCTCGATGATCTCCTCGGTCAGACGGGCGAGCCAGGCGTCATCGACGGCGCCGGAGAAGCGGCTGTTCTGGGCCATCCTGCGGTTTCCTCATGCGATGCTTTTTGATGCCATCTCGAACGTGTTGGTCGACAGGTTTCCAAGGTCCAGGATGCGTTGCAGCGCCTGCTTCATCAATGCCTGGCGCGCGGTGTCGAACCGCCGCCACTGGCCCAGCGGTGCGACCATCCGCGCGGCGAGCTGCGCGTTGGCGGGATCGATCGTGGTGATCATCCCGGCCAGGAAATCATAGCCGGCGCCCGATGCGTCGTGGAACCGCACCTGGTTGGCGCTGGCGAAGCTGAACAGCACCGACCGCACGCGGTTGGGGTTGCGCAGGTCGAAGTCCGGGTGCGCGATCAGCGTCCGCGCCCGAGCGACCGCGTCGGGCAGCGGGGCCATGGCCTGGATCGCGAACCATTTGTCCAGCACCAGCGCATCATCCTTCCATCGCGCATGGAACGCCGCCAGCGCCTCGTCGCGCGCAGGACAGTCGATCGCGGCCAGCAGCGACAGCGCGGCCAGCACATCGGTCATGTTCCGTCCGGCGTCGCACTGTGCCTTGGCCAGCGCGATCCCCTCGGCATCGCCGGCGGCGGTCAGGTAGGCCAGGCAGACATTGCGCAGCGACCGGCGCCCCACCGACAGCCCGTCGGTGGTGTAGGGACCGGTGTCGGTCATCTGCTGATACGTCTCGCGCAGCCGCTCGCGCAGGGCTTCGCTGATCGCCACCCGCGCCCGGGTGCGCGCGGCGTGGATCGCATCGGGGTCGACCACCGCCATCTGGTCCGCCAGGAACGCCTCGCCCGGCAAGGCCAGCGCCTCGGCGGCGAAGCCGGGATCGGTCGGCGCGTTGTTCAGCGTCGCCGACAGCGCATCCACCAGCGCGGTGTCCAGCGGCGCGCCGCCGATCATGTCCAGCAGCACCGCCGTCGCGTATTGCTGCCCGGAATCCCAGCGTGTGAACTGATCCGTGTCGTGTTCGGCCAGGAAGCGCAGCCGCTCACGCGACAGTCCCGACAGCTTCACAGGCGCCGAGAAGCCGCGCAGCAGCGACGGCACCGGCGGCGAGGCGACATCGATGAAGGTGAACGTCGTCTCCGCCTTGTCCGCCAGCAGCACGCGCGGATGGCGGGTGGCTCGGCGCTCCCCCCGCATGCGGGTGGGCACTTCCTGTCCGTTGCCGTCCAGCAGCCCCATCGCCACCGGAATGACCAGCGGTTCCTTCACGTCCTGCCCGGGCGTCGGTGGCGTGCGCTGGGTGATCGTCAGGACATAGCGCTTTTCCTCGGCGTCATAGGAATCGGTCACCGAGATCTCGGGCGTGCCGGCCTGATGATACCACAGCTTGAACCGGTCCAGGTTCACGCCCGATGCGTCCTGCATGGCGGCGACGAAATCGTCGATCGTGACGGCCTGGTTGTCATGACGTTCGAAATACAGATCCATGCCACGGCGGAACGCGTCGCGCCCGATGATCGTCGCCATCATGCGGATCACCTCGGCGCCCTTGTTGTAGACGGTCGCGGTGTAGAAATTGTCGATCGCCAGATAGGTGGCGGGCTGCACCGGATGCGCCA
>CAYZKM010000364.1:0-5355 GCA_964478525.1 uncultured Bifidobacterium sp. | reverse complement strand
TTCCGGCTGACCGTAACCGGTCAGCGCGCCCTATCTCGTTGTTTGATCGCATGATTCACCCGCTGCCACGATTTCGCTCAGCGGGATCATGCTCTAGGCGACCGGAAAATCGTCCAGCGCCGGGCGGTTCGTGACATGCCGCCAATGATGCCACAGCAGCCGTGCCGCCAGCGACCGCGCCGGTGCCCATTGCTCGGCCATCCGGCGCAGCGCCGCCTGGCTCGGCCGCGACTCCAGGCCCTTCAGATGCGCGGCGGACGCGGCCAGGGCGATGTCGCCGGCGGGGAAGATGTCCAGCCGCTGATGCGCGAACAGCAGGTAGACCTCGGCCGTCCAGCGGCCCAGCCCGCGCACCGCGACCAGGGCGGCGATGGCGGCCTCGTCGTCCATCGCATCCAGCGTCCCGGCGTCCAGCGTGCCGTCCAGGAAGGCGGCGGCCAGCACCCGGGCATGCGCAACCTTGGGCCGGGACAGGCCGGCACCGCGCAACGCGTCATCGGGCAGCATCAGCAGCCCGGCCGGGTCCAGCGCACCCGGCAGCACCCGCACCCGGCCCCAGATCGCCGCGGCGGCCTGGTTGCTGATCAGCTGCGCCACGATCGCCTGCAACAGCCCGGAGAAGCCGCGCGCGCGGCTGCGCCAGGGCAGGGGGCCGGCACGGGCTTCGATCGCCGCCAGGTCGGGGTCCCGGCACAGCAGCGCCGTCATCGCGGCTCTGGCATGCGCGGGGGGATGCGGAAATGTCACCACCCCCACTTACAGGATCGGGCGGACGGGGTCACCCTGGCACGGGCGGGGCGGTTGTCACTGCGACATGACGAAGTGCAATAAAGTGCAACATCTGCTGCCCGGAACGATGCGGAAGGTTATGTAACAGCGCATGGACCAACTGCCTCACATCCTGATCGTCGACGACGACAGGGAAATCCGCGAACTGCTCGGCCGCTTCCTGGAGCAGAATCGCCTGCGTGTCACCGCAGTACGGGATGGCAAGGAAACCAGGCGCGCCTGGGCCAACGGCCATTACCAGCTTGTGGTGCTGGACCTGATGCTGCCCGGCGAATCCGGGCTGGACGTCGCGCGCTGGCTGCGAACGCAGGGCAGCGTGCCGATCATCATGCTGACCGCGATGGGCGAGGAGACCGATCGCATCGTCGGACTGGAACTCGGGGCCGACGACTACGTGCCCAAGCCGTTCAACCCGCGCGAGTTGCTGGCCCGCATCCGCGCCGTGCTGCGCCGGGTCGGAGACGGCGTCGACCACCGCAAGGAGGCCGGCGGCGACGGCTTCCGCTTCAATGGCTGGACCCTGGAAACCACCCGCCGCCGCCTGCTGAACCCCGATGGGGTGGAGGTCGCTTTGACCGGCGGCGAATTCGACCTGCTGCTGGCTCTGGTGGAGCGCGCCAATCGTGTGTTAACGCGGGACATGCTGTTGGACATGCTGCGCGGCCGGCAGGCCGGACCCTATGACCGGGCGATCGATGTCGCTGTCTCCCGCCTGCGGCGGAAGCTGGAAGATAACGGCCGCAATCCGGAGCTGATCAAGACCGTGCGCAGCGGCGGCTACGTGCTGGCGGCATCGGTCGAGCCTGCGTGACGCTGCGCGCCTGGCCCCGCAGCCTCGCTGCCCGCACGGCGGTCGTGCTGCTGGCGGGCCTGGCGCTGGTGCAGACGGCCGGGCTGGTGATTCACGGGATGGATCGCGTCGACCTGCAGCGCCTGGTCGAGGCGCGGGCGGTCGCCGAACGCGTGGTGGGCGTCTATCGCACCATCGCGGCGACCGACCCCGGACACCGGGAGGCCGTGGCCGCCGAATTTCAGGCCGGACCGGGCGTGCTGGTGCAACTGGCCGCCACGCCGCCGGTCTCGGGCATCGCCGAACTGCCCGAACGTGTCTCGCGGCTGGTGCGCGTGCACATGAACCTGGTGCCGCTGGGCCTGCCCAACATGCGCTGGCGCGACGTGATGTTGTTCGCCACGCCGCATCTCGATCATTTCCTGATCGCGCTGCGCCTGCCCGACGGGATGTGGCTGCATGTCACGATCCCCGTGCAGCCGGCCGCACCCTGGCATTCGCCGCTGTTCCTGGTCGCCTTCCTGCTGATGACCGTGATGGCCGCCGGGCTGACGCTGTGGACCGTGCGCCGGCTGACCGCGCCAGTGCGCACCCTGGCCCTGGCCGCCGAGGCGCTGGGCCGCGACGTGAACGCCCCACCGCTGCCCGAGGACGGGCCGGCGGAAGTCGCCACCGCGGCGCACGCGTTCAACACCATGGCCGGGCGCATCCGCCGCTTCGTGTCCGACCGGACCGAATTGCTGACCGCCATCGGGCACGACCTGCGCACGCCGATCACCCGGCTGAAGCTGCGGGCCGAGTTCATGGAGGATGCCGAACAGCGTGCCAGGATGCTGGCCGACCTGACCGAGCTGGAGGCGATGGTGTCGGCGACGCTGGCGTTCGGGCGCGATGCCCGCACCGGGGAGCCGGTGGTGCAGCTCGACCTGGCCGAGCTGCTGCAGACCATCCTGGATGAGGCGAAGGATGCCTGGCCGGCGGCCGAGGATGGCCTGACCTATGACGGGCCGCCCCATCTGACGGTGCGCGCCCGGTCGCTGTCGCTGAAGCGGGCGCTGACCAATGTGATCACCAACGCGGTGAAATATGGCGGATCGGCCGCGGTGCGCCTGTCGCCGCCGGTGGATGGGGCGGTGCGGATCGCCGTCGAGGATGCCGGCCCGGGCATCGCGCCGGACGAGCTGGAGCGTGTGTTCGAACCGTTCCACCGCGGCGAGGCCAGCCGCAACCGCGAAACCGGCGGCGTGGGGCTTGGCCTGCCGATCGCGCGCAACATCCTGCGCGCCCATGGCGGCGACATCGCGCTGGCGAACCGCCCCGATGGCGGGCTGCGCGCGGTGGTGACGCTGGCGGTCTGACTAGGCTCCAGACTCAATCAGGTCCACCAGATGGCTACCTAGGGCGGGATTGCCGGCAGATATGCCGGGGCCGCGGCAAGCAGCCAACAAGTCGGGGGCTCGGTGCTGGGAGGCCTCGTTGGCGGCGCGATTACCGGTGGACTTGTTGGACTGGTAAATCCATATTCTCCTGGTACAGCCTCGGCAGCTGGAGCCGCAAGGGGGGGCCGTAGGTGACTTGATAGGACAGATCATTGCCGGATCAAGTTCTGTTGACCTTGGGTCAATAGCGGGATCCGCGCTCGGTGGAGCGATTGGCAACGCTGCTGGCGGATACATCAAAGAGGTATCTCAAGGTGTACTAGGCCCGAATCTTGGAAGTCTCTTGGGCGGCTTGGGGACAGGAGAGTTTGGACCGCGAGGATCGAAGGTTTGCAAGGCTGTTCTTGGTGCCGTGATTTGCTCACCTTCGCTCCCCAGACCTCCGGAGCCACTGCCCCCAATTCCGCAGCCGCCCTTCTGTGCCGACGAGGGCGTAAGTAATTTTTTTCTTCACGGATATTGATGGCGGAATTAAATATGGTGCACCGATACCCCATGGGATTAAAAATTCTGATCGTTGGATCTCTCGGCGCATTAGCGTTGGGGCTTCTTGACGGCCTTAGAACAAAATTGCCCACCATATCATTAGGACAAATGATCGCCTCAATCTCGCTGCTCATTCTCTTGGCGGTGGCTGGACTGTTGGCAACGTGGAGCCTAGCATCGGTTGTTACTGATAAGACAGGCATCCGCGTTAAGATGATAGGCATTACAATTGTAAATATTCCCTGGCAAGAGGTGCGCTTTGTCCAACAGGTGAACAAGCCGCACGGTCGCCGAGGTTTTTGGCCATCAGATACCTCCTATTTTGTATTTGGGACCAGGACCCGATTGTACGTTGGGTTTACGAACTCAATATCAGAATTAGAGGAGTTGTTGGAAACTATTGGAGGGAAATCAGTAGAATACGGGTATGCCTTATACGCCGAGACACTAAAGAACGATTATCGAATGTCAAGCTTGGTGTGGAAAGTGCCTTCCCCGAGAGGGAAGCGCGCCGTGCGTCTGACCTTGTCCTCATCTGCGCCCTATACCTGATGGGCCACGCATCGACATACCGAAAAACGGCAGCAAGCCAAAACCTTTCATCGCGATCCAGAGGGTTCAACTCTCTCCCGGCAAAGGCGCCGCCCGCCAAGCCGGAAGCGAGCCTTGCATGAGCGGCGGTGACGTCGCCCGTGAAGCCCAGCACCAACGAGAACCGCCATACGATGCGGGTAAGTGTCCAGCTAGCGCATGATCACGCTGAGCGGAATCGTGGCAGCGGGTGAATCATGCGATCACACAATGGGATAGCGCGCGCTGACCGTTTACGATCAGCCGGAAGGCGCGCTATTGCCGGTGCGTCGGGCGCACCCATTGCTTCAGATGCGGATACAGCTCGTGATCCGGCACCTTCACCAGGTCCTTGGCGAGCGTGCCGACGATCTTCGCCGTGGCCGGCTTGTTCAGCATGCCCATCATCTCGGCCAGGACATGCGACGGCGCGACCAGCACCAGCCCGGTGAACCGGCCGGCCATTTGATTGACGTGCTCGCCCACGACATGAGCGAAACGAACTTTTTCCAGCTCGTGCGGATCGGAATGCGGTGCGACGGCGTGGCGGGTGGGCGATGCGCTTTCATGCGTCCGGCCCGCGCGGTCGCTGACCAGGTCGCTGGTCTGCTTGTGCTGGCTGTCGGATTCCAGCGTCTCGATGGTGTGCAGCGCATTGTCCGCGGCGGGCTGTACCAGGCGCGCCTGGCCTCCATCGGCGATGATGAAGCACAGGGTGTGGTGTTGCACCATGCTGGCTGGCCTCCTTCTCCAGCTGGCATCATGCCTGCGCGGGGCGGTGGGTGCGTTGATCCGGATCAACGGTCGCATATGAAACCATCCATCGCGCCGGCAGCGCCGCGCTCGCGGAAACCGCAGTCAGCAAGGCGATCCGTCGCAGGCGGGGCAGGCGGACGATGCTGCGCAGAAGCCACGGCCAGGCGGTCGTGATCCGGCCCTGGCGCAGCAGGGCGCGGCCGGCGGTCCAGGATGCCTCGGCCTCGGCGCGGCTGCGCAACCGCTGCAGCGCCGGCGGATCGAAGCGTGCCTGCAAGGCGGGGTTGCCGAAGATCGCCTGCATGGGCGGGCGATAGGCCGCCGGGTCCGCCGCGCGGGGATGGCAGGCGCCATCGCGCCGTTCCCGCGCGAACAGGACGGGGCGGGCATTGGGCAGGGCGGCGAACCGACCCTGCATGGCCAGGCGGACCCAGAACTCCCAGTCCTCGCCGAAGGACAGGTGGTGCAGGAAGCCACCCGCCCGCCGCACCGCGGACCGGCGTGCCAGCACGTGCCCGCCGTTGA
>CAYZKM010000363.1:0-5365 GCA_964478525.1 uncultured Bifidobacterium sp. | reverse complement strand
GGATGGTCCGACGAGTTCGCACGATCCGTGCTCGGCCAAATGCGATAGCCCTGCCGGCGGGGAAGGGCCTGCTTGAACCATCCGCGCGGCGGTGCCAGCATCAGCCCCGATGCACCGCCCGCCGCCGGTGACGTCCCTGCCGGCTGCCGGCCGCAACGTTGTCGCATGGAGTTTCCCATGGACCAGCCGTTGACCGCCCGAGACCAGCGCCTGTGGCCCGGCGGGCTGACCCGCGTCCCCTACTGGGTCTATCGCGACGCCGAGGTCGCGCGCGATGAACAGGCCCGGATCTTCGAAGGCCCGTGCTGGAACTATCTGTGCCTGGAAGCCGACATCCCGAACCCCGGCGATTTCCGCACCAGCTTTGCCGGCGCGATGCCGGTGGTGGTGGTGCGCACCGAGGACGGCGCGGTCGCCGCGTTCGAGAATCGCTGCGCCCATCGCGGCGCCCTGATCTGTCTGGACGATTGTGGCACGGTCAAGGACTTCCACTGCGTCTACCATGCCTGGCGCTATGACCTGCGCGGCAATCTGACCTCGGTCGCGTTCCGCCGCGGCGTGAACGGGCAGGGCGGCATGCCCGACGATTTCCGCATGCAGGACCACCGCCCGCGCGCGGTCCGCGTCACCACGCTGTGCGGCCTGGTGTTCGGCACGCTGTCCGACGCCGCCCCGCCGATCGAGGATTATATCGGTCCCGAGATCACCGCCCGCCTGCGTCGCGTGCTGCGCGCGCCGGTTCAGGTGCTGGGCCGCTTTACCCAGCCGATGCCGAACAACTGGAAGCTGTACATGGAGAACGTGCGTGACACCTATCACGCATCGCTGCTGCATCTGTTCTTTACCACCTTCCGCATCACCCGGCTGAGTGCCGGCGGCGGCGTGCTGGTCGGCGATAACGGCATCGCCCACGCCTCGGCCACGCGCGGCGCGCCGCCGCAGCACGACCCCGCCTATGACGGGATGCGGTCGGCCGACGACGCGTTCACGCTGGTCGATCCCAGCTTCATGAACGCGCGCAACGAGTTCGGCGACGACATCCAGCTGCAGATCCTGACCGTGTTTCCCGGCTTCGTCCTGCAGCAGATCAACAATTGCCTGGCGATCCGCCAGGCGTTGCCGACCGGCGTCGACACCATGGACCTGCACTGGACCTATATCGGCTTCACCGACGACCCGCCCGATCTGCGCGCGATGCGCCTGCGCCAGGCCAACCTGGTGGGGCCGGCCGGCTATGTCTCGCTGGAGGACGGCGCGGTCGGCGGATTTGTCCAGCGCGGCATCGCCGCCGCCGCCGACGTCACCTCGGTGGTCGAGATGGGCGGGCACGCCGCCGACAGCCAGGAGACGCGCGCGACCGAGGCGTCCGTGCGCGGCTTCTGGAAGGCCTGGCGCGCGCATATGGGGCTGTAGGCGATGGGCGATGCCGAGACGCTGTTCCGCCTGTCCGGGCTGAACGCCGCCTATGCCGCGGCGATCGATGCCGACCGGCTGGAGGCATGGCCGGATTTCTTCCTGGACGCGTGCCTCTACAAGATCACCACGGCCGAGAACCAGGCACGCGGCTACCCCGCCGGCGTGATCCATGCCGAGGGGCGGGGGATGCTGCTGGATCGCGTCGCCGCGCTGCGGCGGGCCAACATCTATGAACGCCAGCGCTATCGCCACATCGTCGGGATGCCGGTGATCACCGGCCAGGCGGACGGGATGATCGCGGCGGAAACCGGCTTCGTGATCGTGCGCACCATGCGCGACGGGCGGATGGAACTGTTCGCCGCCGGCAGCTACCTCGATCGCGTCGGCACCGCGCCCGACGGGACCCTGCGCCTCGGTACCCGGATCGTGGTCTGCGACAGCCATCGCTTCGACACGCTGCTGGCAATCCCGCTATAGGTCCCCCACCCTCCGGCCCCGTGTTCCGGAACGGCGGCGGAAATGCGGTCTTGCCGGGGCCGCTGCCTGCAATACTATGCACCACGGCCAGACCCCGACCAAGCAAGCGCATGAAAATCACAGAATCCGAGGCCCAGGTCCAACTCGACGCCATCGACCGCCGTATCCTCGCCACATTGCAGGATGACGGGCGGATCACCAATGTCGACCTGTCGCGGCGGGCCGGCATTTCGGCCCCGCCCTGCCTGCGCCGGGTGCGCGCGCTGGAGGAGGCAGGGGTCATCCGCGGCTATCACGCCGATACCGACCCGCAGAAGCTGGGGTGGGAGATCACGCTGTTCGCCGTGGTCGGGCTGGACAGCCAGAAGGAATCCGTCCTGGCGGCCTTCGAACAGCTGGTCGCGACCTGGCCCGAGGTGCGGGAATGCCACATGATCCGCGGCGGCGGGGATTTCCTGCTGAAGCTGGTGGCGCGCGATACCAGCCACGAGAACCAGCTGACCCAGCGCCTGACCGGGTCCCCGGCGGTCAGCCGGGTGCAGACGCTGCAGACCATCCGCACCAGCCGCAGCCTGGCCGGCGTCCCGCTTTAGCCGAGGCACCCGTCCGCCCTTGACCCGCCGCATTGCGGGTCTATCAGCATCCGTCCGCCGATCTCCGGCGATTGCAACGGGACAGCATGACCGACCTCGCCTCCTCCATCGCACCGCCGATCCTGAGCGTCATCGTCCCGGCGTATAACGAGCGTCCGAACGTCGCCCCGATGATCGCCAAGCTGGACGCCGCGCTGGCGGACATCGCGTGGGAGGTCATCTATGTCGACGATGACAGCCCCGACGGCACCGCGGCCGAGGTGCGCCGCATCGCCGCGCACGACCCGCGGGTGCGCTGCATCCGCCGCATCGGCCGCCGCGGCCTGGCCTCGGCGGTGATCGAGGGGGCGCTGTCGTCGTCGGCCCGGTATGTCGCGGTGATCGACGGTGACCTGCAACACGACGAGACGCGCCTGCCGGTCATGCTGGAAGCGCTGGAGAGCGGCCAGTTTGAAATGGCCGTCGCCAGCCGCCATGTCGCCGGCGGCGACAATGCCGGCCTGTCCAACCGCTGGCGCCACGCGCTGTCCGATGGCGGCATCTGGCTGGCGCAGCGCTTCCTGCCGGTGTCGCTGTCCGACCCCATGAGCGGGTTCTTCATGATGCCCCGCCCGCTGTTCGAGGAATGGTCGCGCGGGCTGACCGGGCAGGGGTTCAAGATCCTGCTCGACCTGGTCCTGAGCGCCCCGGCCCCGCCGCGCATCAAGGAGGTGCCCGCCCGGTTCCGCGAACGCGTGGCCGGCGAAAGCAAGCTGGATGCGCTGGTGATGATCCAGTTCGGCGGGCTGCTGCTGGACAAGATCTTCGGCGGGCTGCTGCCGCTGCGCTTTCTGTCCTTCGGCCTGGTCGGCGCGATGGGCGTGCTGGTGCACCTGGCCGTGCTGCTGGCGCTGCGCCAGACCACCGGGCTGACCTTCGGGGTGGAGCAGACGGTCGCCACCATCGTCGCCATGGTATTCAACTTCCAGTTGAACAACGCCATCACCTACCGCGAGCAGCGGCTGCGCGGCCCACGGCTATGGCGCGGCCTGGTGCTGTTCATGATCGTCTGCGGCATCGGCGCCATCGCCAATATCGGCATCGCCAGCACCTTGTACGAGACCAACACCACCTGGACCGTGGCCGGCGCGATCGGCGCCATCATCGGCGTGGTGTGGAACTACGCGGTGTCCTCGACCCTGGTCTGGCGCGCACGGTGAGTCCGGCTGCCGCCGCCCTGGCGGCGCTGACGCTGCTGCGCCTGGTGCTGTGCGCGGTCCTGCCGCTGGCGCCGGACGAGGCGTATTACTGGGTCTGGTCGCGCGCCCTGTCACCCGGATACCTGGACCATCCGCCGATGGTGGCGCTGTGGATCAGGATCGGCACCGCGATCGCCGGGCAGACCGAGCTGGGCGTGCGGCTGCTGGGTCCGTTTGCCGCGGCGCTGGGCAGCTGGATGCTGGCGGACGCAGCCGAGCGGCTGCTGCCCGGCCGGCGCGCGGGGCTGGTGGCCGCGTGCCTGCTGAACGCGACCCTGTTCGTCGCGGTTGGCGCCGTGGTGATGACCCCGGATTCCCCGCTGATCCTGTTCTGGACCGCGACGCTCTGGGCGGCGGTGCGCCTGGTCGCCGGCGGGGGCGCGCGCTGGTGGTGGGCGGTCGGTGCCTTCGCCGGGCTGGCGGCGGCCAGCAAATACACCGCCGCGCTGCTGTGGGGTGGCATCGGGCTGTGGCTGCTGCTCGCGCCCGCAGCCCGGGCCTGGCTGCGCCGTCCCGTGCCCTGGCTGGCCGCATTGCTGGGTGCCGCGCTGTTCGCGCCGGTGGTGATGTGGAACGCGATGAACGGCTGGGCCGGGTTCCTGCGCCAGGGCGGGCGGGTCGGGGAATGGCAGCCGAGCCGCGCGGTGCAGTACCTGGCCGAGCTGGTGGGGAGTCAGGTGGGGCTGGCGACGCCTGGGGTGTGGGTGCTGTGCCTGGCCGGGATCGTGCTGGCCGTGCGCGAGTGCTGGCGGACCCGCGATGCCGGCTGGACCCTGCTCGCGTGCCTGACGGTGCCGCCGGCGCTGATGTTCCTGCAGCACGCGACGGGCGATCGGGTGCAGGGCAACTGGCCGGCGATCATCTACCCCGCGGCCGCGATCGCCGCGGCTGGGCTGGTCGCGCCGCTGTGGCTGGCGCTGCGCCGGCCGTCGGTGCTGCTGGGCGGCGTGATCTCGGCTGCGGTCTATGCGCAGGCCACGCTGGGCCTGGCGCCGCTGCCGCCGCGGCTGGACCCGATCGCGCTGCGCCTGTCGGGCTGGGACGGCCTGGCCGAAGGGATCGAGGTGGTGCGCCGCGACACCGGGGCGGTGTTCATCGTCGCCGAACAATACGCGCTGGCCGCCGAACTCGCCTGGACCCTGCCGGCGGGGGTGGCGGTGCTGGCAGACGAGCCGCGCTGGGCGCTGTTCGACCTGCGCCATGCCCGCCGGTCGGGGCAGGCGGGCCTGCTGATCCGCGCCGCGCGCGATGGGGACGCGATCGATCCGGCGCTGTGGACGTCGGCTGCGGCGGTCGGCGAGGTGATGCGCACCCGCAACGGCGAGACTGTCGAGGCATTTCGTATCTTCCGCGTCATCGCCGCGCCGGGGTCCTATGCCGCGGTGGAACTGCCCCGCCGCCCCTGACGGCGGTCTGCGTGGCGACGGATCGCCGGCCAACGATCCTTGACTTCTCTGCCCCCATCAACAACAACACCGAAACGATACCAGACGAAACCATTCCCGCCCGACCCACCCCTTCCCCCCGCAGTGAAACCGGGTCTAGCGCGCTTTCCGGCTGACCGTAAACGGTCAGCGCGCGCTATCTTATACCAACAGACCTAGACAGTGACCGTTGCCCATTCGGCGGCCCCGATGGAGC
>CAYZKM010000362.1:0-5385 GCA_964478525.1 uncultured Bifidobacterium sp. | reverse complement strand
GATCGCCGATCTGCTGCCGCCGGACCACCCGGGCTCGGCCACCTTCGCGCGTCCCGCCGGACCCGAGCAGGCAACGGCGCAGGCGGAAATCCGCCGGCTGGTGGAGCAGGCGATCGACACCCTGCCGGCGCCGTTCCGCGTCGTCTTCATGATGCGCGTGGTCGAGCAGATGAGCACCGAGGACACCGCCGCCGCGCTGTCCGTGCCCACGGCCACGGTGAAAACCCGGCTGCATCGCGCCAACGCGCAGCTGCGGGCGGCCCTGGGGGCCACCTTCGCCACCGTTCTGGACGACTCCTTCCCCTTCGGCGGCACCCGCTGCGCGCGGCTGACCACCAACGTGCTCGCGCGGCTTCGATCCGATGCCGCGCCAGTGACGTCCACCGGCTGACCATCCACCCAAAACCGTAAAGGAACTCGCCATGCTTCGCAGCATCCTGGCTGCCACGGCCGTGCTTTGCCTTGCCGCCCTGCCGGCCGCCGCCGCGCCACCGGACAGCGCACCCCCGCCAGCCCCGTTCCGCAAGGTCAGCGAGCTGGTGAAACTGCCCGATTTCCTGCCGGGAATGGGCACGCTGTATGTCGATCCCAAGACGCTGCCGGCAGGACCGTTCCTGGCCTATGACCATGGGGGCCGGCTGGTCAGCACCATCTACATGGTGCCGCTGAAAGACCTGACCGACCACAAGAAGCTGGGCGGTCTCGGCGCCACCGGCGCGACGGTGGATCACGTCGATTTCTACTACAATGCCGGCCATCCCGGCGTGGAGCAGCCGCATTACCACGTGGTGCTGTGGCACGTCTCGAAAGCCGATGAAAGCGCGGTGGCGAAATGAGACTCGCCCGCCGTCGCCTGCTGCATCTGGGGGCCGCGACCGCGGCCCTTTATGCCGAACCGATCCGTGCCGAGACGCCGGTGACCATCCGCATGCGCAGCGACGCCGACGGCGGGCATGTCGGCTTCGATCCGGTCGGGCTGCTGATCCAGCCCGGCCAGACCGTGCGCTTCCTGTGCGAGGCGAACTACCACACGACCGAGGCCTATCATCCGGCCAATTCCGACCATTCGCTCCGCATCCCCCGGACCGCTCGGCCCTGGGCCTCGGATGTCCTGCAACCCGGCGACACGTTCGACGTCACCCTGACCGTGCCGGGCGTGTATGATTATTTCTGCGCCCCCCATGAAGCCGGCGGCATGGTCGGGCGCCTGATCGTCGGCCAGCCCGGCGGGCCCGGAAGCGAGCCGTTCGACTGGTTCAAGGGGCGTCCGGAGGCGCGCAACTGGGTGGCGGTTCCCGACCCTGCCCGCGCAATGTTTCCCCCGGTCGCCGAGATCATGCGCCGCCGCAGCATCCCCGCCAGGCTTGACGGGATGGTGCACCAGAACTGAGCGGGACCCGTCCGGTTCGCGTGCCCGCAGGGAGGCGGAGGCACGCGGCATCGCCGTCCACCGGGCCGCCGAGGCGCATGACCGGCAGCCTGGTGGATGGCGATGGATGGGCGGGAACGCCCTGCCTGGCACAGGGACCGGGATCCGCCGGCATCGCAGCCCCGGCACGGGGGCGGCCAAAGCCACGCGGATTGGGGTCACGCGGATTGGCTCACACAGACTTCATTGAGCATCCAATCCCGTTCCGCTACGTAAGGACCGTATGCACCCCTCTGTCATCCTGATCGTCATCCTGGCCCTGTCGGCAACGCCGGCGCTCGCCCAGGTCACGATCGACCTTCGCGCGCTGGATGCCGTGAAGCCGCCGGCGCCGTCGCAGCAGAAGCCGGCGGCGTCGCATCGCCAGCCGGCGCCGAAGAAGCAGGCCGCCAAGACCCAGAAGCCCGCACCCGAGACCGACCGGGCGCCGGCCGCGTCCAGCGCGCCCGCTGTCCAGACGCCCACTGCCCAGACGCCCACTGCCCAGGCGCCCACTGCCCAGGCGCCGGCCCCCTCCAGCGCGTCCGCCACCCCGGCCCCGACCACCCCGGCGCCTGCCTCCCCCGCTACGGCCGCTCAAGGCACCTCCCCGAGTCCAGCCTCCCCGGCTCCGGCCCCCGCGACTCCGGCACCCGCGACGCCACCCACCGCGACCCTGCCCATCGTCACCCCGCCCGGGCCGACCATCGCCCCCATCGTGCCACCCGTCGCCGCCACGCCGCCGCCGGTGCAGGCGCCGGTGTCCTCGACGGCGACCACCACCGCGACGCCCACCGCGTCCGGCATGCGCCTCGCCTTCGGGGCGGAGGAGACCGAGCTCAGCCTGGCCGCGGTGGGCGAGATCAAGAAATTCGTCGCCGCCGCCCCCGCCGGCGAGGCCACCAGCTTCAACGTGGTCGCCTATGCCTCGGCCAAAAGCGATGATCCCTCGGTCTCCCGCCGCGTGTCGCTGTCGCGCGCCCTGGCCGTGCGCGCGACCCTGATCGCCGAGGGCGTGGCGTCGTCGCGCATCTATGTCCGCGCCCTCGGCGCCCAGGCCGGGTCCGGCCCGCCCGACCGCGTCGATGTCAGCTTGTTCGGCGCCAACGCCGCCACGCCGCGATGACCAGCCACGCGACGAGGCCGCGATGATCAGCCACGCGACGAGGCCGCGATGACCAACCCGGCCGCCTATCTGCTCCGCATGGCGGCCTTCCTGGTCGTGGTGCTGGGCGTGGCCGGCCTGCTGTCGCCGGTGCTGCTGACCGCGTTCGAGAACAACCCGCTGCTGAACGGGCTGATCCTGGCGGTCCTGCTGGCCGGCATCGGCTGGAACCTGCGCCAGGTGCTGCGGCTGCGCCCCGAAGTCACCTGGCTGCAGACCTACCAGACCTCGCGCAACCAGCTCGCCGCCCTGCCCTCGCCGCGCCTGCTCGCGCCCATGGCCTCGATGCTGTCGGCCCGCGACAGCCAGGGCCGAGCGGAGGGCGCCCGCTTCACCCTCTCGACCACGGCGATGCGCAGCCTGCTGGACGGCATCGCCTCTCGCCTGGACGAAAGCCGCGAGCTGTCCCGCTACATGACCGGGCTGCTGATCTTCCTCGGCCTTCTCGGCACCTTCTGGGGCCTGCTGAAGACCGTCGGCGCCGTGTCCGACGTGATCGGCGGCATGAGCACGGGGGCCGGCGATCTCGACCACCTGCTGGAACAGCTGAAATCCGGCCTGACCCGCCCGCTGGCCGGGATGGGCACCGCCTTCTCGGCCTCGATGTTCGGCCTCGCCGGCGCGCTGGTACTGGGCTTCCTGGACCTGACCGCCGGGCCGGCGCAGAACCGCTTCTTCAACGAGCTTGAGGAATGGCTGGCCGGCCTGACCCGCCTGTCATCCGGCGTGCTCGCCGAGGGCGAGGGTTCCGTCCCGGGCTATGTCCAGGCCCTGCTGGAACAGACCGCGGAAAACATGGAGGGGCTGCAGCGCATCCTGGTCCGCGGCGAGGAAAGCCGCATGCAGGCCAGCCAGGCCATCATGGCCTTGAACGAGCGCGTCGGCACCCTGACCGAGACGATGCGCGCCAACCAGCAGCTGATGCTTCGCCTCGGCGAAAGCCAGGCCGCGCTGGGCCCCGCCCTGCAACGCTTCGCGGACGCGCAGAGCGGTGACGAGGTGGTGCGCGCCTATCTGCGCAATATCGAGCTCGGCCTGCAGCGCCTGCTGATCGAGGCGGAACAGGGCCGCGCGCAGGGGATCGCCGACCTGCGAAGCGATCTGCGGCTGCTGACGCGGACGGTCGCCGCGCTGGCCGACGATCCGAAATAGACCATGGCAGGCCGCACCAGGCGCCAGCACGGGAACGGCCTGGATGCATGGCCGGGCTATGTCGACGCGCTGTCGACCCTGCTGATGGTCATCATCTTCGTGCTGCTGGTCTTCGTGCTGGCCCAGGCCTTCCTGTCGGCCACGCTGGCCGGGCGGAACGAGGCGCTGGACAAGGCGCGCGCCGAACTGGCCAATCTGCGATCCGCCCTGACGCTGGAGCGCGGGCGCAGCGAGGCGCTGGAACGGTCCGCCACGCAGGCATCGCGCGACCTGGCCGCGACAGCCGAGGCGCGGGCCAGCCTGGCGCAGCAGCTCGCCACGCTGCGCGATGTAACCGCCGGCCTGGCGCGGGACCGCGACCGGCTGACCGCCGAACTGGCCGACAGCCGGCTGACGCTGGAGGCCGCCGGGGTGGCGGCCGAGCGGCTGAAGGCGGCATTGGGGCAGGCCGAGACGGAGGCCGCGGCGGCGCTGCGCCGGCAGGAAGCCGTGATGAACGAGCGGCTGGCGGCGGCCGGCAAGGAAACCGAGGCAGCGCGTGCCGCGCTGGCCGACACCCAGCGCCAGCTCGCCGCCGCGCAGGCGCAGCTGGCCGAGATGCAGCGCCAGATCGCCGCCCTGGATCGCAGCGTGCAGGTGGGCAAGGACACCATCGAGGCGCGCCTGTCGGAACTCGCCCAGCTCGCCCAGCAGGCCCGCGCCCTGGCCGCTCTGCGCGACGAGCTGCTGCAGCGCCTGCGCGAGACCGAGGCCCGCCTGACCGGCGAGACGGCGCAGCGCCAGGCCGCCGATGCCAGCCTGGCCACCGAGAAGAAGCTTGGCGAGGCGGCACGGGCCGAGGTGGCGCTGCTGCGGCGGGATATCGAGGCGCTACGGGCCCAGCTCGCCACGATCGCCCAGGCGCTGGACGTCTCGCGCCAGGCGGTGCGTGACAAGGACACCACGATCGCCGACCTGGGCCAGCGGTTGAATATCGCCCTGGCCGACAAGGTGAACGAGTTGCAGCGCTATCGCAGCGAGTTCTTCGGCCGGCTGCGTACCTTGCTAGAGAACCGCACGGGCATCCAGGTGGTGGGCGATCGGTTCGTGTTCCAGAGCGAGGTGCTGTTCCCCGCCGGCAGCGCCGAGCTCAGTGGCGCCGGCATCGGCCAGATGACGACCCTGGCGATCACCATCAAGCAGATCGCGCAGGAGATTCCGCCCGATGTGAACTGGCTGTTGCGGGTGGACGGGCACACCGACCCGGTGCCGGTGCGTGGCGGGCAGTTCGTGTCGAACTGGGAGCTGTCGGCCGCGCGGGCGATCACCGTGGTGAAGCTGCTGATCGCCGCCGGCGTCCCGCCCGAACGCCTGGCTGCCACCGGGTTCGGCGAGTACCAGCCGCTGGTGCCGGGGGATTCGGTGGAGGCCTATGCCAAGGACCGCCGGATCGAGCTGCGGCTGACCGACCGGTAGACCCTGCCTAGCGCGCTTTCCGGCTGACCGTAAACGGTCAGCGCGCGCTAGCTCATTGTCTGATCGCATGATTCACCCGCTGCCACGGTTCCGCTCAGCGGGATCATGCTCTAGCGCGCTTTCCAGCTGACCGTAAACGGTCAGCGCGCTCTATCCTATTGTCTGATCGCATGATTCACCCGCTGCCACGGTTCCGCTCAGCGGG
>CAYZKM010000361.1:0-5400 GCA_964478525.1 uncultured Bifidobacterium sp. | reverse complement strand
TGATCGCATGATTCACCCGCTGCCACGATTCCGCTCAGCGGGATCATGCTTCTAGGCTGGCGCCGCACCCCCGTTGACGGGCGCCCCGTCCGGTGGCGACATCCCGCCATACGAACGATGGGGAACGACCAATGCCGAGACTCCGTGGGACCAGCGATGGCCTGACGCGCCGCTCCGTGATGGCCGCGGGGCTCGCCGCGATGCCGGTCCTTGCCGCCGGCCGAGCGCGGGCGCAGACCGGTGCCGCGGGGATCAAGGTGGGGGTGCTGTGCGATTTCTCGGGTCTGTATGCCGACGATACCGGACCCGGCCTGTTGCTGGCCGTCCAGATGGCGGTGCAGGACTATGGCGCCGCGGTGCTGGGCCGCCCGGTCACGGTGATCTTCGCCGACGACCAGAACAAGCCCGATGTCGGCACCTCCATCGCCCGCCGCTGGCTGGACGAGGAAGGCGTGCAGGCCATCATCTGCGGATCGGCCTCCTCGATCACCCTGGCGATCGCTGACCTGGTGCGCGAGCGTGGCCGCATCCTGATGATCTCGGGCAGCCTGAGCGCCGATCTGACCGGCAAGGCGTGCAAGCCCAGCAGCTTCCAGTTCGGGTTCGACACCTATGCCTCGACCCGCGGCGTGGTGCTGCCCGCCATCGCCGAGGGGCTGAAATCCTGGTTCGTGATCAATGTCGACTACGCGTACGGCCACAGCCTGCGGCAGGAGACAGCGGCCTTCGTCGCCAAGGCGGGCGCGCAGTTCGTCGGCTCGATCGCGTTCCCGCTGAACAGCCCCGACCTGTCCAGCTTCCTGGTGCAGGCGCAGGCATCGGGGGCGAAGGCGATCGGCCTGGCCTGCGGCGGCAGCGACTGGACCAACCTGGTGAAGCAGGCGCGCGAGTTCGGCCTGCACACATCCGGCCAGACGCTGATCGCGCTGGCGTCGGGCTTCAACGAGGTGCAGGCGGTGGGGCTGGAAGCCGCGCAGGGGATGATGCTGACCACCCCGTTCTACTGGGACATGAACGACGCCACCCGCGCCTTCGCCGAACGCTTCATCGCTCGGCACAAGGGCATCGCGCCGAACTGGCAGCAGGCCAGCGGCTACAGCGCGATGAACCATTTCCTGAAATCGGTCGCCGCCGCCGGGGTCAGCACGGGGCCCGAGGTCGCGACCGCGATGCGCGGGATGAAGGTGCAGGACTTCACGGTGGACGGCGCGGTGATCCGCGCCGATGGGCAGGTGATGCGCCCGGCCTATCTGGCGCAGGTGAAGTCGGCGGCGGAGTCGAAGAACAAGAACGACCTGTTCCGCATCGTCAGCCGGATCCCGCCCGAGGAGACCTGGCGCCCCGCGGCGGAAAGCGCCTGTCCGCTGCTGCGTCCGACCTGATCGCGGCCGGCGGCCGCGATCGTGCGTCGTTATCCGCGATCCAGCCGCAGTGCCGTATTGATCAGCGCCAGGTGCGAGAACGCCTGGGGGAAATTGCCGAGCATTTGTTTCGCAATGGGATCGTATTCCTCGGCGAGCAGGCCGACATCGTTGCACAGGCCGATCAGCCGTTCGAACATCGCCTCGGCCTCGGTGCGGCGCCCCTGCATCGCGAGATTGTCCACGAACCAGAAGCTGCAAGCCAGGAACACGCCTTCTCCCGGAGGCAGCCCGTCTTTCGCCTGGTCGGTGTGATACCGCCGCACCAGCCCGTCCACCATCAGTTCCCGCCCGATCGCATCCACCGTCGCGACCATCCGCGGGTCGGTCGGGGCCAGGAAGCCGAACACCGGCAGCAGCAGCACGCTGGCGTCCAGCACATCCCCGCCGAACGCCTGCACGAAGCTGTTGCGTGCCGAGCTGAAGCCTTGCGTGCACACCATCTCGTGCACCGTGTCGCGTGCCGCTTTCCATCGGGCCAGCGGTGCGGCCAGGCCGTGCGTTTCGGCCAGGCGGATCGCGCGATCGAACGCCACCCAGGCCATCGCCTTCGAGACGGTGAAATGGCGGGCCCCGCCGCGCACTTCCCAGATGCCTTCGTCGGGCTGGTGCCATTGGGTTTCCAGGTATTCGACCAGGACCCGCACCAGGCCCCAGACCGTCGATGGTCGTATCATTCCCAACGAGACCTGCTGGAACAGCGCGTCCATCAGCTCGCCATACACGTCGATCTGCAGCTGCTGGTTCGCCGCGTTGCCGATGCGCACCGGCTTCGATCCGCGATACCCGTCCAGCCAGGCGACTTCCCATTCCAGGATCGAGCGTTCGCCGGCCAGGCCGTACAGGATGCGCAGCTGTGATGGCGATCCGGCGACGCTGCGGCGCAGCCAGGCACCCCAGGCGCGCGCCTCGGCGCCATGGCCGGCGGCCATCAGCGCGCGCAGGGTGAACGCTGAATCCCGCAGCCAGCAATAGCGATAATCCCAGTTGCGCGTCCCGCCGATATGCTCGGGCAGCGACGCGGTCGGGGCGGCGACGATGCCGCCGGTCGGCTCATGGCTCAGGGCCTTCAGCGTCAGCAGCGACCGGCGCACCTGCCCGCCCCATCGCCCGCGATAGCTGCCACGATCGGACCAGGCGGCCCAGTGCGCCTCGGTCGCCGCCAGGGCGTGGTCGGCGTCGGGCGGGACGGGCGCGGCGAGGTGGGATGCGGCGTGCGCCATCACGAAGCGGACGCGCTGGCCGGGCTGGGCGGTGAAATCGGCGACGGTGGTCAGCGCGCGCCCGTGCAATGCCACATCCGCCTGCACCACCACCTGGTCGGGGCCGGCGACGGCGCGGATGCCGCTGCCATGGTTCAGCCGCGTCACCCACGGCACGATGGCGCCATAGTCGAAGCGCAGCACCAGGTCCATCGCCATGGCGACGTCGCCGGTCCGGCCTTCGACGATGCGCACCAGGGCGGTCTGGTCCCGCGCCATGAAGTCGATCACCGCGACGGTGCCGGATGCGGTGTGGAACAGCGTCTCCAGCACCATCGTCTCGCCGCGGTACTGGCGGGTGACGCCGATGACCGGTTCGGCGGGGGCGATCCGCCAATGGCCGTTGCCGGTGGACCCCAGGATGGCAGCGAAGCAGGCGGGGCTGTCGAAGCGCGGCCAGCACAGCCAGTCGATCGAGCCGTTGCGCGCGACCAGGGCGGCGCCGCGGCAATCGCCGATCAGCGCGTACTCCTCGATCGCGGGCGGATGATCAGGCGCGGCGCCATCCGGCGCTGCGGTCAATTGGCGTGTCCCCAGACACGCTGGCCGTCATTCCCCGGGCAATAGCAGGCCGCCCCCGGCGTCGTCGGGCGGTCCATCGGGCAGCGATAGGCCGCGGCCAGGCAGGATTGGCCCGATTGCGCATAGCCGGGCGGGCGCGGCGCGGCGGCGCCGGGGGCGACATAGCCCGGTGGCGCGTAGAAGGTCGGCGGCGGTGCGTAATACACCGGCGGCGGGTAGTAGACGGGTGGGCGCACGACGATGGGTGGGGCGATCCATGGCACGCCGAACCCGAACCCGTAATACACCGCCGCCCAGGCCGGCACCGGGGCGGCCAGTATCGTCCCGGCCGCGACCGCCACCCCGCCGGCCAGGCACATCGCCCAGCGGCGGCTGCGGCGGCGCGCGGTGGGACCCGGGATCACTTGTTGACGGCCTGCAGCGCCAGCTGGATCTGCGCCAGCGAGCCCGTCCGATCACCCATCCCCAGCGCCTGCAGCGCCTGCGAAATCGCCTTCACCGCCGGATCATCGCTCGGCCGGTCGGTCTGGAACGCCGGGACCGACCGGTCCAGCAGGCGGGTCTGCGCCATTTCCAGCGATTGCTGCGCCTCGCCGGTGCGTCCGGCGGCCAGGGCGGTCTGCGCGGCCTGCAGGAACGACACCGGCGACGCGTTCGGTCCCACCGGCGGGGTCGGCAGGGCGGGCGCGACTTCGGGCTTGACGCTGGACCCCATGATATTGCTGGCTTTGTTTGACGACGGGTTGCCACCCCCGGCGGTCTGGGCGACCGCCGGCATGGCCAGGGTCAGTCCCAGCGCGGTCAGCAGGGCGGCAGGCAGGACGAATGCACGCATCGCGATCATCTCCAAGGTCAGGATCAACTGATCCGGCATCGTACCACGCGCCGGCTACCGTTCAATATGGTATCATGCGGACCGATTGCCACGAAAACCACCGCCCGGATCAGCGCCAGCGGCGGTGAAACCACAGCCACTGGCCGGGATTTTCGCGAATCCAGCGCTCCACGACCGAGGTGATCATCTGCGTCGCGGCGCGCACGTCGATCAGCCCCTCGGCATCGCGCGGCAGGTCCATCGGCGGTTCGGCGCGGATCTCGAAGCTGCGATCGGGGTGGCGCACCACATGGACGCCGACCACCGGACAGTCGAACCGGCGGGCCAGGCGGGCGATGGTCGGGTTGGCCTTGCAGCGCCCGCCGAAGAAAGTCACGTCGACGCCGCGCGAGAAATGCTGGTCCACCAGCATGCCCAGATGCTCGCCGGCCTCCAGCGCGGCGGCCATCTCCAGCGCCGCCTGCGCCCGGGTGCGGATCAGCCGGCCCATCAGCGGGGCGCGGATGCGGGTGATCTCCCTGGCGACGGCCTTGTTGTTCGGCATGCGGTAGACCACGGCCGATGGCAGCCCATGCGCGGCGGCGGCGACGGCGGGCAGTTCCCAGTTGCCCAGATGCGCGGCGAAACACAGGGCGGGCTTGCCGTCGTCCTGCAACTGGCGGAACAGCGGTTCGGCATCGGTGCGGATGCGCCCGGCATCGGGATGCGCCGGATCATAGTCCCACAGCCGGCCCAGATGGACGTATTCGCCGCCCACGCGGCCCAGATTCTCCCACGCATCGGCCAGGGTGGCCTCGATCCACGCCGCGTCGCGGTCGGGGAAGGCGGCGCGCAGGTTGGTCCGCCCGGTGCGGTGCGCCGGCAGCCAGGGGCCGATCCGGCGCGCCATCCGCCCGCAGAAATCCGACGCGCGATCCGGATCGGTGCGGCGCAGCACGCCCAGCAGGCGCTTGATCAGCCGGCCGAGAATCCGGTCTCCGTACTGGGTCAGCCGGCGCCGCATCTACAGCTCGACGATGATCTTGCCGAACACGTCCCGCTGCTCCAGCCGCTCGACGCCGGCGCGGAAATCCTCCAGCCCGTAGACGGTGTCGATCACCGGTGCGACGCCGGCGGCGATGCGGTCCAGCCCGCGCGCCAGCGCCGACAAGGGCGCGCCGAACGACCCGATGATGCGGTATTGCTGCTGGAACAGCTGCATCAGGTTGATCGACGCCGACGGGCCCGACGTGGCCCCGCAGGTCACCAGCCGCCCGCCGCGCCGCATCGACAGCAGCGACCCGGCCCAGGTGTCAGCGCCGACATGCTCGAACACCACGTCCACGCCCTTCTTGGCGGTCAGCTTGCGGACGATGCCCTC
>CAYZKM010000360.1:0-5422 GCA_964478525.1 uncultured Bifidobacterium sp. | reverse complement strand
TTCTCGGCGCTGATGGCCGACTATGTCCGGCTGCACAATCTGGGCCGCGACGACATCCCGCCGGGCCGGCATATTGCCATCGCCGGCGATGCCGAGCTGGACGAGGGCAACATCTATGAAGCGCTGCTGGAGGGCTGGAAGCACGACATCCGCAATGTCTGGTGGGTGGTCGACTACAACCGCCAGAGCCTGGATTCCGTGGTGCCCGACCGGCTGTTCGGCCGCATCGAGGGGCTGTTCCGCGACATGGGCTGGAACTGTGTCACGATCAAGTACGGCCGCAGGCTGCAGGCGGCCTTCGCGCGCGAGGGCGGGACGGCGCTGCGGCGCTGGATCGATGACTGCCCCAACAGCCTGTATTCGGCGCTGACCTTCCAGGGTGGCGCGGCCTGGCGGCAGACGCTGCTGGCCGATCTCGGCCGGTCGAAGGCGCGGGCGATCATCGACGAGCTGACCGATGACGAGTTGCAGGCGCTGATGACCAATCTGGGTGGGCACGACATCGAGACGATGATCGAGGCGATGCGCACTGCCGCGGCCGAGGGCGACCAGCCGACCTGCTTCATCGCCTATACGATCAAGGGCATGGGCCTGCCCTTCGCCGGGCACAAGGACAACCATGCCGGGCTGATGACCAAGGAGCAGATGGAGCAGTTCCGCACCGGGATGGGCATCCGCCCCGGCCATGAATGGGACCCGTTCGAGGGGCTGGACGTGCCCGAGGCCGAGCTGCGCGCTTTCCTGGCGGAATGTCCGTTCGGCACGCCGCTGACCCCGGAAGGCCGGTTTCTGTCCGCGCCGATGATCCCGATCCCCGCCGTGCTGCCGGCGCCGCGCTCGACCGGGCGGAAGATGTCGACCCAGGGCGGGTTCGGCGAGATCCTGGCCGAGATCGGCCGCGGGCAGGGGGAGCTGAAGGAGCTCGCCGCCCATATCATGACCACCAGCCCGGATGTGACGGTGTCGACCAATCTGGGGCCGTGGGTGAACCGGCGCGGGATCTTCGATCGTCACACCCGCAACGACGTGTTCCGCGACGCCAAGCTGGCCTCGGCGCAGCGCTGGGGCATGTCGCCGACCGGGCAGCACATGGAGCTGGGGATCGCCGAGCAGAATCTGTTCCTGCTGCTGGGGGCGGCGGGCCTGACGCCGTCGATGACCGGGGCGCGGGTGCTGCCGGTCGGCACCGTCTATGATCCGTTCGTCAACCGTGGCCTGGATGCGCTGATCTATGCCTGTTACCAGGATGCGCGCTTCCTGCTGGTGTCCACCCCGTCGGGCCTGACCCTGGCGCCCGAGGGCGGGCAGCATCAGTCGGTCAACACGCCGCTGATCGGCATGGCGGCGGATCGCCTGGCGAGCTTCGAGCCCGCGCATGTCGATGAACTCGCGATCCTGATGCGCCACGCCTTCGACCATATGCAGCGCCCCGACGGGTCGGCGGTGTGGCTACGGCTGTCGACGCGCGCGCTGGACCAGAAGGAGCGCGTGCTGGACCCCGCCGCGGTGATCGCCGGCGGGCATTGGGTGGTTCCGCCGGCGCCCGGCGCGCGGATCGCGCTGGCGTATCAGGGGCCGATCGCGCCGGAAGCCGAGGCGGCGTTCGCCGAGCTGAAGGCCGAGGAACCGGCGGCGGGGCTGCTGGCGATCACCTCGCCCGACCGGCTGCATGCCGGGTGGCTGGACGCGCAGCGGCGGCGGCGGGCGGGGGAGCGGTCCGCGCGCGGCCATGTCGAGACGCTGCTGGCGCCGATGGCGGCGGGGTCGGCGCTGGTGACGATCCTGGACGGGCATCCGGCGACCCATGCCTGGATGGGCGCGGTGCGCGGGCAGCGCGTGTCGCCGCTGGGGCCGGACCGGTTCGGGCAGAGCGGCGACATCCCCGACCTGTATCGCGAATACGGGCTGGACACGGATGCGATCCTGGATGCCTGCGCGCAGGCGCTGCTGACGGTCTGACGATCCTCGGTCGGCGTTGATGCGCGCGCTCGGCCCATTGCTGGTTGGGTTGCTGCTGGTTGCGGGATCGGCGGCGGCCCTGGCTGATCCGCTGGTCGACGACCTGGCACAGATGCAGATGCGGCAGGGGCGTGCGCATGAAACCGGCATCGGCGCGCCGGAAAATGCGTCGCAGGCGATGGCGTGGTACCGGCTGGCGGCGGCGAACGGCAATGCCATGGCGATGCTGTATCTGGGCAATGCCAGCTTCAACGGCACGCTGGGCCAGGCGCGCGACGACGCCGAGGCGGTGCGCTGGTATCGCGCCGCGGCCGAGGGCGGGCTGGCCGAGGGCGCCGCGATGCTGGCGTATATGCACGAGAATGGACGCGGCGGCCTGGCGCGTTCCGACCCGATGACCGTGGCGTGGCTGCGCATGGCCGCCGAGGGCGGGCATCCGGAGTCGATGGTGACGCTGGCACGGAAGTTGCGCGACGGTGCATCGGGCCTGGCGCGTGACGATGCCGCGGCGGTGACGTGGTTCCGCAAGGCGGCTGCTGCCGGGCATCTCGGTGGCCTGGCCGATCTTGGCTACATGATGCATGCCGGGCGTGGCGTGCCGGCCGACCCGGCCGGAGGGCTCGCGCTGTTGCGGCAGGCGGCGGCCGAAGGCGACGCACTTGCGCAGGATGCGCTGGCGAGCCTGATCGAGCAGGGCCGCGCGCCGCAGGATGACGGGCCGTCGGCGGCCCAATTGTATCGATCGGCCGCGTTGCAGGGGCGGGCGCATGCGCAGACCGCGCTGGGTCTTGCCTATCTGAACGGGCGGCTGGGCCTGCCCGTCGACGCGGCGGAAGCGGTGCCCTGGCTGGAGATGGCCGGGGATCAGGGCGATGGCGTCGCGCAGGCGGTGCTGGGCGATCTGTATCGCATGGGCAAGCACCTGCCGCCCGACCCGGAGAAGGCCATGGGCTGGTATCGGCGGGCGGTGGAGCGCGGGCAGGTGCAGGCGGCATCGGCCCTGGGGCATATGCTGGACGAGGCCGGGCGCATGGAGGAAGCCGTGCGCTGGCTGCGGGTCGGCGCCGAGGGCGGGGATGCCGCGGCGCAATACAATCTGTCACGTGCCTATCGCCTGGGCCGTGGTGTTCCCGTGGATGTTCCCGAACAGATGCTGTGGCTGCGCCGCTCGGCCGAACAGGGGAACGCGGCGGCGATGAACGGGCTGGGCTACTCGATCCTGATCGGCATCGACGGCAGCTATGACTTCGTGGCGGCGGCGTCGTGGCTGATGCTGGCAGTGGAGCGCGCTGAACCCGGCGAGGTGCGGAGCCGGGCGCGGGTGAACCTGCGCGATGCCGAGGCGCAGCTGACCGAGGAGGAACGCGCCGCCGCCGCCGCGCAGGCCGGACGATGGCGGGAAAGCCATGCGGTGCAGCGGTGATTTCGCCGGGCCTTCGGATTTCGTAAGGATAAATTAACCATTGATCCCGTAAGCCGGCGGGGAACGGCCTGGACGAGCCCGGTCGTTTCATGTACACACCGGTTTCTTCGTTGTAAGGAATGTTCCATGAAATCGTTCGCTCTCGCCCTGCTGCTGGCTGCCCCGATGCTGGCCACCCCGATGCTGGGGGGTAACGTCGCGTTTGCCGGCTCGGACGATGCCAAATGGGTGGCGCAATGCGTCTATGACAACCGCGACGAGAAGGCGGCCGTCGAGGTCGTGACGAAATACTGCGTGTGCATGAACAACAAGATGGACGATAACGAAACCAAATCGATTACCCAGTGGGAAAAGTCCCACCCGGCCGAGATGAAGGCCTGCGACAAGGTTGCCGGCTGGCGCTGAGCAGCCCCGGTTGCGCCGGACCGGCGGAAGGCGGAAGCTTCCGCCCGACCGCCGGACCGGCGCCTCGGTCGGCATGAAGGGCGCCCGGCGGGGGAGGAAACCGCCATGCCCGACGCTGCCGCGCTGTCCCCGGACAGCCCCGTAGAGGCCATCCGCGACGCTGCGCGCCGCCTGGTCGCACAGCATTCCAGCCTGCGCCGCGTGCGCGCCCAGCGCTGGGCCGAGCCCGGCTACGACCGCGGCATGTGGCGCATCATGGCCGAGGCCGGCTGGTTCGGCGTGATGGTCGACGAAGCCGATGGCGGCATGGGCCTGGGCCTGGCCGAGGCCGCCGCGATCGCCGCCGAACTCGCCACCGGCCTGTTCCCCGAACCGTTCGTCGCCTGCGCGGTGCTGCCGTCGCTGCTGCTGCGCGGGCATGATCTGCTGGTGGACCTGGTCGGCGGCGACGTCCTGCCCGCCGTCGCCTGGCAGGAACAGCCGCTGGATGCCGATCCGCTGACGTGCCGGACCACGGTCGTGGTCGGGGCCGAGGCGGCGATCGCGGGCGAGAAGCGCTTCATCGCCGGGGCGGGCGCGGCGGACGGGCTGATCGTGTCGGCCCGCGAGGGGGCGGACATCTCGCTGTGGTGGGTGCCGATGGGCACGCCCGGCCTGACCCTCTCGCTCCACCGCCTCGCCGACGGTACCTTCACCGCCACCGCTCGGCTTGACGATGTCCGCGTGCCGGCGTCGCACCGGGTCGGTGACGGGGCGGACCTGGCCGCGGCGCTGGATGTCGCCACCATCCTGGCCGGGGCCGAACTGCTGGCCGCCGCGCGGGCGGCGTTCGAGATGACATTGGCGCATCTGCGCACCCGCACGCAGTTCGGCCGCACGATCGGCAGCTTCCAGGCCCTGCAGCACCGGGCCGTGGATTGCGGCGCACAGCTGGAACTGGCACGCGCGGTGCTGGCGGATGCGGTTGCCGCGCAGGACCCTGCTGACCGGAAGGCGCTGGCCAGCCGGGTGAAGGCGCGGTGCGGCGATGCCGCCTGGCTGGTCGCGCGCGAGGGCATCCAGATGTTCGGCGCCATCGGCTTCACGGACGAGCTGGACCTGTCGCTGTATGCCAAGCGCATCCTGGTGCTGTCGGCCTGGCTGGGTTCCGCCCATCAGCACCGCCGCCGCTTCGCCGCGCTGTGCCCGCCCGCCATCGACAGCGGACCGGCCCGCGCCGCCATCCCCGCCAGCCTGCGCGACCTGCCGCCCGATACCGACTGGAATACACTGGCGGATGCGGAGTTCCGCCTGCTGGTGCGGGACTTCTTCGACACCGAGTATCCCGACGCCTATCGCCATCTGCCGCGCCGGGTGCGCTGGGCCGAGGTGCGGGCGTTCAACCTGAAGCTGGTGCGCCGCGGCTGGATCGCGCCGGCCTGGCCTCGGGCGGCCGGGGGCATGGCGCTGTCGCCGGCCAAGCAGATCATCTATGCCGAGGAACTGGAACGCGCCGGCGTCGGCCGCGCACCCGACCAGGGCGTGCGCCAGGTCGGGCCGGTGCTGATGCGATACGGGACCGAGGCGCAGAAAGCCTATTACCTGCCACGCATCCTGTCCTGCGAGCATATCTGGTGCCAGGGCTATTCCGAGCCC
>CAYZKM010000359.1:0-5451 GCA_964478525.1 uncultured Bifidobacterium sp. | reverse complement strand
TGACCGGCATTCCGCTGATGATCGGGTCCGGCCCGGGCTCGGAACTGCGCCGCCCGCTGGGATACGCGCTGGTCGGCGGCCTGGCACTCAGCCAGGTGCTGACGCTGTATACCACGCCGGTGATCTATCTGTACCTGGAACGGCTGCAGCGCTGGCTGTCGCCGCGTGGCAACCGGGTCCCCGCCCTGGCCGCGAAAATGGGGGCCGAGGCGGACTGATCCGCCACCGCCCATGCCGGCGGTCCTGTTCATCACCCACGCCGAGGTGCAGATCGACCCGGCGATCCCCGTGCCGCGCTGGCCGCTCTCGGCCCTGGGACGGGATCGCCATGACAGGTTCGCCGCATCCCCCGCCGCGGCCGCCGTCACCGCAATCCGCTGCTCGTCCGAACAGAAGGCGATCGACGGGGCAACCATCCTGGCAAAAGCCCTCGGCCTTGCCCCCGTCATCATCCCCGCCCTGCACGAGAATGACCGTTCGGCCACCGGATACCTGCCGCACGCCGCGTTCGAGGCGACGGCAGACCTGTTCTTCGCACACCCGGACCAGAGCGTGCGCGGATGGGAACGCGCGGTCGACGCCCAGGCCCGGATCGTGCGGGCGGTGGGAACGATCATGCGGACGGAACGGACCGGGGGAGATATCGCGATCGTCGCCCATGGCGGCGTGGGCGCGCTGCTTCTGTGCCACGTGATGGGGGTGCCGATCGCCCGGACCCATGATCAGCCGGGAACCGGCGGAGGCAACTATTTCGCGTTCAGCCGGACGGATGGGCGGCTGATCCACGGCTGGCGGTCGATCGGCGCGAAGTAGACCGCCCTCCGGCCGACCGCAAACGGTCAGGGCGCCCTGCTTCATCGTCCGGTGGCAGGATTCACGCGCTGCCACGGTTCCGCTCAGCGTGATCACGCTCCAGGCACCACCACCCGGGCGCGCGCCCTACCCCACCGGCACGATCGGCAGGATCACGCGGCTGGGACGATCGGCATCGACGAAGACCGTGTTCACCGCAACCCGGCGGCGACGGGCCTGGCCCTCGGGTTCGCCGGTGTTCGGGTTCACGTCGAACTTCGGAAAATTCGAGGATGACACGTCCAGCCTGATCCGATGCCCCGGCAGGAACAGGTTCGCGGTGGGAAACAGCGTGACGATGATCCGCACCACCTCGCCCGGTTCGCGCAGGCGGGTCCGAGTCGGGTCCTCGGCATAGCGCAACCGCATGATCCCGTCGGTCAGGATCATCGCATACCCGCCCGGATAGTCGGCAGAGGCCGGGTGGACATCGATCAGCTTGGCGGTGAAATCCGTATCGGGCCCGTCGGTCGCGACCCACAGCTCTGCCTCGATGGGACCGACCACCTGCACCGCCTCGGCCAGCGGCGCGGTCTGGAAGGCCAGCACGTCGGGGCGCGAGGACAGCGGCAGATAGGGCGGTTTGCAGCCGAAGAAATCCGGCCCCTCCACCTGGTCCCAGGACCCGCCGCGGGCCACCGGCTCCAGGCTGGTCAGCGCCCCGCCGATCGTCGGCACCGGGTTGGCCGGGTCGAAATCATAGGACAGGGGTTCGGCCCCGGCCGCGGGCGGGCGCCGGTCCAGGCGCATGTCGGCGTGCAGATGGAACGCGACCGCCACCGCCTGGGGCAGCGGCCAGTCGGTGGCGGTGATCCAGCGCCCGCCATGCGCCAGATGCCCCGCGGCTGTGCGCCGGCCCGACCCGCCGCCCATCACGAACACCCGCACCGCCGGTTCGTCCAGCGGCGCGCCCTTGATGACATGGTCGAAGAACCGCAGCCGGTAGGCGCGCCAGTCGCCGGCCCAGGAATCGAGCGTCGCGTCCGGCCCGAACTCCACATCGCCAAAGCAGGTATCGCTGCGGTCGCCATGGATCCATGGCCCCAGGATCAGCCGTTGCGGGCCGCGCCCGGCGCGCTTCAGGCCCATGTAGTTCGCCGTCGCCGTCAGCGGATACGGATCGAACCACGACGACATGTGCACGCAGTCCGCCCGGCTGTAGCGATCGTAGTAGCCCTGGGCCCAGATGCCCAGTTGCCGCCAGAACGGGCCGTCGGGGCCATGCGTCCACTGGTCGAACAGATAGGCTTCATAGTCGGGGTGGTGGCGCAGCGGCGAATGCCCGGGCTTCCAGGGCATGCGGGTGAACCAGTCGCGGATGTCTTCCGCCGCCAGCGCGGCCCGCATGACGGGATCGGTCTCGGCCTCGGGCGACAGTGCGGCATTCTTGAAGGCCCAGGTCGCCTGTTTCAGCTCGAACGCGCCGGACTGGCGGATGCCGCCACGCCAGGCATTGGCGAAGCCGCCGCTGTCCAGGATCTGCGCGACGATTCCGGGGGCGTCGAGGCAGCCCAGCGCGGCCTGGGTATGCGCGGCATAGGACAGGCCCATGGTGCAGATGCGCCCGTCGCACCAGGGCTGGGCGACGATCCAGGCGCAGGTGTCATAGCCGTCCTCGCCGTCGGACAGGTATTTGACGAACCGGCCCTCGGACCCGTAGCGGCCGCGATTGTCCTGGTAGACGACGGCATAGCCATGCGCGGTGAAGAACGCCGCGATCTGCGAGCGCCGAGCGGGGGTGCGGTCGGTGGCGGTGATCTCGCTGCGGCTGGCCTCGTCGCGGCCATAGGGGGTGCGTTCCAGGATCACCGGGAACGGGCCGGCCCCTTCGGGCAGGTAGACATCGGTGGCCAGGCGCACCTGGTCCCGCATCGGGACCATCCGGGTGACGTTGGATAAAGGGGATGCGGGCATTGGCTGCTCCTGCTGAAGGACCGTCTGGCGTGTTGCCTAGAGCATGATCACGCTGAGCGGAATCGTGACAGCGGGTGAATCATGCGATCAAACAATGAGCTAGAGCATGATCACGCTGAGCGGAATCGTGGCAGCGTGTGAATCATGCGATCAAACAACGAGATAGCGCGCGCTGACCGTTTACGGTCAGCCGGAAAGCGCGGCTAGGCGAAGACATCCTTGCGCTCAACCGCCACCTTCCCCTTGCCATGGACCACCCGGGCGCCGCACATTCGCCGTCAGGGAAAGTCACATCCGAAAGCCTCAACGACATGAAACTTCAGGCCTGCGCCGCATTTCTGGGCATCGCGATCCTGTCGACCGGCTGCACGCAGGCGGTCGTGAACAAGGAAGACATGATGGTGAATGCCGGCTTCCAGCAGGTGGCGGCGAACACGCCCGAGCGGAAGAAGGCGCTGCAGACCATGCCGGCGCACAAATTCTCCATGCAGATCCGCGACAACAAGGCCGTGTGGATCTATCCGGACCCGACGATCTGCAACTGCCTGTACGTGGGTGATCAGGTCGCCTATGACCAGTATCGCCGGATGATGTCCGAGCGGCGGTCCGAGAACGAGGCGCAGACCGCCGCCTGGCTGAACGCGAACAACGCGATGTCGTATCCGGTGTCGTGGGAGGCCTGGGGCCAGCGCTGAGCGGCCCGATCATCCCGCGACAGGCCATCCCGCGACGGGAAGCCTGGCCGGTTATCCGGCCGCCGGGTCCGATGGCGGGGTCGGGCGCGGGGGGCTGTCGGAGGTGATCATCTCGATCCGGCCGGTGATCTGCCCGCCATCCTCGACCTGCAGGCGGCGGCAGCGGGCGGTGCCCAGCACGCGGCCGGTGCTGCGCACGATCAGGCTGCCACGCGCGGTCAGCGTGCCGTCGATGGTGCCGGCGATCTCGGCCTCCTCGACCTCGGCCTCGCCCTTGAAGATGCCGCCGACCATGATCGACAGCTCGGCCGCATGGATCATCGAGGCCTCGACCGTGCCTTCGACCACCAGCCTCTCGGCATCCTGCACCACGCCCTGCACGCTGATGCCGCGGCCGACGACCAGGGTCCGACGCTCGGTCGGGTCGGGCACGGCGGGGCGGGGCGCCAGGGTCGCGCCGGGGCGCGGCGCCGGGCTGGGCATGGTGGCGGGTGACGGCGTGGGGGCGGACAGCGGCGGACGGGACATGGCGGGTGCATCCTTCGGGACGGCGGGACGGAATGGCGGCACGCCAAGGCCGGAATCCGGGGACGGAGCCGGCATCGGGCGCGGGGCCGCCGGGTCGGTCACAGGCTGGTCCATTCCCGCCGGCGACGCGGCTGGCGGGGTGGTGCCTGGCGGAACGGCGGCCGGCTCATCGGGCTTGCGACGCTTGAACAATGTTTCCCCCACGCTGGTCCTCAGGGATCGATGGGCGCAGGCCTAGCACGGTCGATCCGGTCGGAACAGCCGCGAGCCCGGGGTTATCCACATCGAACGGTGCCTGATCAGAACTGTGGATATCGATGATCCGCAGAGCTGGACAGGATCATATCCAGCACATGCACCATGGCGGCGGCCGCGACCACCGGCATCAGCAGGTTGAACAGCGGCACCCAGCCCGCCACGGCCAGGATCATGCCCTGCGCGACGATCCGCCCGCGATGGCGCCGATACAGCGCGGCGGCCTGCGGACGGGCCATGCGGCGCATCGCCACCGCCACGAACAGCCCGCGCCCCAGCGCATAGCCGGTGATCGCCCAGGCGCAGAACAGGCCGATGCCGGGGATCAGCAGGATCAGCACCAGGCCCAGCAGCGCCAGGCCCGCCAGCCGCGCGCCCAGCACGATGCCGTCCGCGGCCTGAGCATGCAGCGGCGCCCCCGCCGCCGGGGGCAGGTCGGGGTAGTACCGCCGCTCCACCGCCCGGGCGATGCGATCCACATAGAAGGTGGCGATGGCGGCGGCGACCGGGACGAAGAACCACACCGCGATCACCGATGCGCCGACCGAGGCCACGATATCGGCGGCCCAGGCCAGCACCCCGCCGGCATCCACCAGCCAGTGCACCAGCCACAGCGCACCCAGGTGCAGGCCCACCCCGCACAGAATCGCCCACCCGACCGAGCGCAGTACCACGCCCCACAGGATCCGGTCATCCAGTTGGCCCAGCGCGCGCAGCAGCGGGGTCAGCATCAGGCTCATCACGGCATCGTCCCGGCAGGATCACGGCTCGGCCTTGTAGAAACCAGGCCCCTTCCGTGTCACGCGGATATCTGCGAGCGTGCCCCCATGAACGACGACATCTCCCCCGAAGCGCTGGCCCTGCACCGGGGCCTGGTCACCCTGGACACCCATATCGACATCCCCTGGCCCACCGGTCCCGGCGCCTTCCAGGACGGCACACGCCGGGTCGACCTGCCCAAGATGGTGCGCGGCGGGCTGTCGGCCGGCTGCTTCGTCGCCTATGTGCCGCAGGCCGCGCGCACCCCGGCGAACGAGGACGCCGCCTTCAACCGCGCCATCGCCATGCTGGAACACATCAACGCGATGGGCCGCACCGAGAACGCGATCACCGCCCGCGTCACGTCCACCGCCGACGCGGTGGAGGCCGCCAAGCGCGACGGCGTGATCGCGATCGTGCCCGTGGTGGAGCACGGCTTCGCCCTCGG
>CAYZKM010000358.1:0-5466 GCA_964478525.1 uncultured Bifidobacterium sp. | reverse complement strand
TGGCCGTGGACGAGGAGTTGGGGATCCCCGAGGTGATCATTCCCCCGGCGCCCGGCGCGTTCTCGGCCCTGGGGCTGGTGGCGACGGATCTGAAGCGCGACTACTCCCGCACCTTGTATGCCGATCTGGGCACGGTGGCGGCGTCACGCGTGGGCGAGGCGTTCGCCGCGATGGAGGCGGCGGGCAGCGCGATGCTGGAAGCCGCGCAGGTGCCGCCGGCGCGGCGGGTGCTGCTGCGCCTGGCGGATGTGCGGTATCGGCGGCAGGCCTATGAGCTGACGATTCCGATGGAGTCCGGGCCGGTCACGCGCGCCATGCTGGATGCGCTGGCCGAGCAGTTTCATGTGCGGCATGAACAGACGTATGGACATGCGAACCGGGCGGAGCCGGTGCAGCTGGTGAATTTGCGGCTGACCGCGATCGGGCGGCTGCCCGACATGAAGCTGACGCAGCACACCGATCCATCCAGTGCCCGCCTGCGTCATCGCGATGTCTGGTTCCCTGGCGCGGGCTTCATCAGCACGCCGGTGCACTGGCGCAACGGGCTGGCGAACGGGGCGACGGTGGCGGGCCCGGCGATCATCGAGGCGCTGGATTCGACCACGGTGCTGCCGCCCGGCTGGCAGGCCGTGGTGGATGGGCTCGGATATCTGCGGCTGACGCGGGTCTGACGCGGCCGGTCTGCGCCGGGGGAGGCAGGTGCCCTCCCCCTCGGCGCATGCGGCTAGCGCATGATCACGCTGAGCGGAACCGTGGCAGCGGGTGAATCATGCGCTCAAACAATGAGGCTAGCGCGCGCTGACCGGTTACGGTCAGCTGGAAGGCGCGCTAGCCGCGCGGCACCGCCTGGTATGCCGCCAGGCAGGCCATATCCACGACCTCGCTGACCGAGGCATCCATCGGCACGATCTGCACCGGCTTGTCCATGCCGATCAGCAGCGGCCCGATCGTCCGCCCGCCGCCCAGATGGTGCGCGAGGCGCGCCGTGATATGGGCCGAGTGCAGCCCGGGCATCACCAGCACGTTCGCATCCGCCGTCAGGCGGCAGAACGGATACAGCGCGCGGATGGACGGTTCCAGCGCGGCATCCGGGCTCATTTCGCCATCGTATTCGAAATCCACCTTCCGTTCGTTCAGCACCTGCACCGCGTCGCGCATCGGGATGGCCCGGTCATGCGGCGGATCGCCGAAGGTGGAGTGCGACAGCAGTGCCACCCGCGGCTCGTGCCCCAGATGCCGCGCGGCGCGCGCCGCGCCGATGACGATGTCGGCGAGTTCGTCGGCGTTCGGGCGGAAATTCACCAGCGAGTCGGCGATGAAGATGGTCCGCCCGCGCTCGCCCAGCAGCAGCGTCAGGCCGAACGCGATCTCGCCCTCGGCCGGCCCGATCGCATGACGGATGTCATCCAGGCACACCGCGGTGGACCGCGTCAGCCCGGTCACCACGGCATCGGCATCGCCGGTGGCCACCATGCAGGCGGCGAAGACGTTGCGATCCTGGTTCACCATCCGCTGGCAGTCGCGCTGCAGATACCCACGCCGCTGCAATCGCCCATACAGGAAATCGACGTATTTCCGGTTGGCGCCGGACAGGCGGGCGTTGTGGATCTCGATCCCCTCCACCATGCCCAGGCCCAGATGCTCCATCGTCGCGCGCACCCGGTCCTCGCGCCCGATCAGCACCGGGCGGCCATAGCCGGCATTGCGATAGGCGACGGCGGCGCGCACCACCTTCTCCTCCTCGCCTTCCGCGAAGACCACGCGGCGGGGATTGGCGCGCACGGTTTCCATGATCGCGTCCAGCGCGCCGGCGGTCGGGTCCAGCCGGCCCGACAGGCTGCGGCCATAGCGGCGCAGATCGTCGATCGGCTTGCGCGCCACGCCGCTGTCCATCGCCGCCTTCGCCACCGCCGGCGGCACGCGCGAGATCAGGCGCGGATCGAACGCGTTCGGAATGATATAGTCCGCCCCGAAGGTCAGCCGCCGGCCTTGCGAGGACCGGTGCACCCCGTCCGGCACGTCTTCCCGCGCAAGCTGCGCCAGCGCCTCGGCCGCGGCGATCTTCATCGCATCGTTGATGGTGCTGGCGCGCACATCCAGCGCGCCGCGAAAGATATAGGGAAAACCAAGGACGTTGTTGACCTGGTTGGGATAGTCGCTGCGCCCGGTGGCGATGATCGCGTCACGGCTGGCGGCGCGCGCCTCCTCGGGCGTGATCTCGGGGTCGGGGTTGGCCATGGCGAAGATGATCGGCCTCGGCGCCATGCCGCGCACCATGTCCTGCGTCAGCGCGCCCTTTGCCGAAAGTCCGAAGAACACATCGGCACCTTCCAGCGCCTCGGTCAGCGTCCGCGCGCGGGTCTGCGCGGCATGGGCGGATTTCCACTGGTTCATGCCCTCGGTCCGGCCCTGGTAGACCACGCCCTTGGTGTCGCACAGCACGACATGCTCGGGCCGCATGCCCATCGCCTTCAGCAGCTCCACGCAGGCCACCGCCGCCGCGCCAGCCCCGTTCACCACCAGGCGGGTTTCCCGCAGCACGCGCCCGGTCAGGTGGCAGGCGTTGATCAGCCCGGCCGCGGCAACGATGGCGGTGCCGTGCTGGTCTTCATGTCGCGACCGGTGATCTCCAGCGCATTGATCAGGCCGGCGGCCGAGATGATCGCCGTGCCGTGCTGGTCGTCATGGAAGACCGGGATGTCCATCAGCTCGCGCAGGCGCTGCTCGATGACGAAGCATTCCGGCGCCTTGATGTCCTCCAGGTTGATCCCGCCGAAGCCGGGGCCCAGGAAGCGGACGGCGTTGACGAATTCCTCGATATCCTCGGTGCCGACTTCCAGGTCGATGCCATCGACATCGGCAAACCGCTTGAACAGCGCAACCTTGCCTTCCATGACAGGCTTCGATGCCACCGCGCCCAGATTGCCCAGCCCCAGCACGGCCGTTCCGTTGGAAATCACCGCGACCATGTTGCCCTTGGTCGTGTAGTCGTACGCCAGGTTCGGGTCGCGGGCGATGTGCAGGCACGGTTCCGCCACGCCGGGCGAGTAGGCCAGCGACAGGTCCCGCGCCGTCGTGATGGGCTTGCTGATGCGGGTTTCCAGCTTTCCGGGCCGCCCGCTCGCATGCATCTCCAAAGCTTCTTCGGCCGAAATCCGAGCCGTACGCGTGTCACCGACGCCGTCAGCCATAGGACACCCTCCCCTTGGGTTGCCATGATAGCGATCACACCATGGAACGGGCGTGATCGGCAATGGCGTGTCAGGTTGGGACGCATCGCGATTTGCAAACCCATCCCTTGGCCCATCCCTTGGCCCATCCCCTTGGCCCACCCCCTTGGACCTGCCCGAACTGCCGTGGCGCGACAGGCGAGGCACGGCTATATCGGGGCGCATGAACAGGCATTTCGACGTGGTGGTGGTGGGCGGCGGCCATGCCGGCTGCGAGGCGGCGGCGGCGGCGGCGCGGATGGGCGCGCGCACGGTCCTGCTGACCCATCGGCTGGAAACGCTGGGCGAGATGTCGTGCAACCCCTCGATCGGCGGGATCGGCAAGGGCCACCTGGTCCGAGAGGTCGATGCGCTGGACGGGCTGATGGGCCGGGTCGCCGACGCGGCCGGCATCCACTTCAAGCTGCTGAACCGCAGCAAAGGTCCGGCGGTGCGCGGCCCCCGCGCGCAGGCCGACCGCGCGCTGTACCGGCGCGCAATGCGGGCCGCGCTGGACGACACGCCCAACCTGACGCTGCACGCCGCCGCCGTGGAAGACCTGGAGACCGGCCCCGACGGCCGGCTGCGCGCGGTCATCACCGCCGACGGCACCCGCTTTGCCTGCGCCGCCGCCGTGCTGACCACCGGCACCTTCCTGCGCGGGATGATCCATATCGGCGAGCGGCAATTCCCCGCCGGACGCGTCGGCGAAGCCCCCGCCATCCGCCTCGCCCAGACGATGGAACGCCTCGGCATGCCCATGGGCCGGCTGAAGACCGGCACGCCCGCCCGTCTCGACCGCCGCACGATCGGCTGGAACCGCCTGGCCGCCGACCCCGGCGATGCCGCCGCCGAACCGTTCAGCACCATGACCACGCGGCTGGCCAACCGGCAGGTGGAATGCCGCGTCACCGCCACCACGCCCGCCACCCATGCGGTGATCCGGGACAACCTGCACCGGTCCGCCATCCATGCCGGCAACATCTCGGGCGTCGGGCCGCGCTACTGCCCTTCGATCGAGGACAAGGTGGTCCGCTTCGCCGATCGGCAACGGCACAACATCTTCCTGGAACCGGAAGGCCTGGACGACATCACCGTCTATCCGAACGGGATTTCCACCAGCCTGCCCGAAGCGGTGCAGCGGGCGATGCTGGACACGATCCCCGGGCTGGAGAAGGCGCGGATGATCCGGCCCGGCTATGCGGTGGAATACGACTATGTCGACCCGCGTTCCCTGTCGCGCGGGCTGGAGCTGCGGGCACTGCCGGGGCTGTTCCTGGCCGGGCAGATCAACGGCACCACGGGGTATGAAGAAGCCGCCGCGCAGGGCCTGCTGGCCGGGGTGAACGCCGCACGGTCCGCCGGTGGCGGCGATGGCGTGTGGCTGGACCGGGCCGAGGCCTATCTCGGCGTGCTGGTCGACGACCTGACGACACAGGGCGTCAGCGAGCCGTACCGGATGTTCCCCTCCCGCGCCGAGTTCCGCCTGACCCTGCGTGCCGACAATGCCGATCTGCGCCTGACCGGCAAGGGCATCGGCTGGGGCTGCGTCGGCCCCGCGCGCGCCGCCGCGTTCGGCGCCCACAAGGCGGCGGTGGACGCGGCGCTGGCCCGCGCCCGGGCCGAGACCGCGGCACCGGCCGACCTCGCCCGCCTCGGCATCGTGGTGCGCGCCGATGGCCGGCGCCGCTCGGCGCTGGACCTGGCCGGGCAGGACGGCGTGGCATGGGACGCGCTGGAAGCCGCCTTCCCCTGGCTGCGCGGCCTGGCGCCGGCGGCGGCGGCCCAACTGCGGACCGAGGCGCGCTATACCGGGTATCTGCAGCGCCAGGACGCCGATATCCGCAGCAGCCGGCGGGAAGAAGCGGTGTCGCTGGACGCCGTCTCGTTCGACGGCATCGGCGGGCTGTCGAACGAGCTGCGCGACAAGCTGGCACGGGTGCGTCCGGAATCGCTGGCCGCCGCGTCGCGCATCCAGGGCATGACACCCGCCGCGCTGGCCGCCATCGCCGCCCATGTGCGCAAGCTGGGCGTCCGCCAGGCGACCCCGGCCGAGGCCTGCTGACCAGCCGATGCCCGACACCGCCGCGATCGCCCGCATCCCCAGCGCCGCCGGCGCCACGCCGGCCATGGCACAATGGTTCGCCGCCAAGGCCGACCACCCCGACGCGCTGCTGTTCTTCCGCATGGGGGATTTCTACGAGCTGTTCTTCGCCGACGCCGAAGCCGCCGCCGCCGCGCTCGACATCGCGCTGTC
>CAYZKM010000357.1:0-5483 GCA_964478525.1 uncultured Bifidobacterium sp. | reverse complement strand
GCCAGACCCTCAATCGCCAGCAGCGCCGCGCGAAGGCGCGCATGCTGGCCAAGGCCGCACGTCGACCTGTGGTGCCGATCCGGCCGATGCCGGCCGCCAATCCGGAGCCCATCACGGACGATCCCTGGCTTGCGCAGCCAGACGCCAACCGAGCGCTCGTGGAAAGCCTGGATGGCTTCGCGGGCCTGCGCACCGGCCTGCGCAAGCTGGCCGCGGACCGCGATGAATGGGCCGGCATCCCAATGCCCATGGATGGCATGCCGCTCACGATCGAACCGTCCTTTCCTCGCGCGGAAGCGCTGATGGCGATGGGTATTGCCGAGCCCACCGCCGAGGACATCGAAATCAAGAAGCAATACGAAGGCATCCGGATCGTGAACCGCTGGTTTTCGATCAAGCTGAAAGCCCATGTTATCGTCTACGAGAAGGACGGCAGCATCCAGAGCGGGCTGCATTTCCCAACGCATCCATTGGCGCGCATCATGGACACCGTGCTGGCGGCTGACGCATGGGGCATCGAACAGGAATCTCGGGCCGTCCACACGCTGGCCACCCTCCTGCGGCACCGGCAGTTCAAGCAGTACATGCTGACCGGCACCTTCGGGGAGCAGTCCAAGCGCAGCGGCGTCCACTACCTGTTCCGGCGGCTTCGGCCGACCATCGCGTTCAGCACGGCTACCGGCACCCCCAAATGCCTGGCTGCCCTCTGCCTGCATCCCATCGGCTACTACCAGGGCACGTGGGCCGGCGCGATGGTGCCCACTGACGACATCATTGCGCACCTAATGCTGATGCGTGGCGACGAGCACATGCTGTGGCGCCGGGCCAACCAGCACGCATCTTTTCACCCTGACGCTGGCATTTTCTGAGGTACGACATGTGTAACGCATGCGGGTTCTACTGCTGCGCCTATGACGGGTTTTCCGGGTGCGGGTGCGATCATTGCTACGAGGAAGCTTGCCATTCCGATGATGCCAACGACGACGACTACGACGATGACCGCTACGACCGGGGGTTGACGGTCGCACATCAGTGCCGACGCGCGCCGTTGGTCTGCGAGCCCGTGAGTCCGTCGAATGGCTAGGTGCCATCGATGCTACGCGATCGAAAGCCAATGGAGCACCGCACCGTGCCGCTGGTGTGGCTTCCCGGGGCACGACACGCGCACTGCGGCGCAAGTCGAAAGCGACGCTCGGGAGAGGCACTCGGCCGAATGGGGGTGGGATCACGAGTTCATCCCTAGCTCAGCCGATCCGACGCAGTGCCAGACCTGCATAGAGGATGCGAGCCAGGAATGACCTGCATGATCCGGGCGGCAAGCGGCACATGGCCGTGCTCGACGGCGTGCGCGGATCTGCCGAGTTCCGCGGCACAAGGAACGAGCATCGCATCCTTCTCCAGCGCGAGTGGGGGGGAGGCGATCAAAGCGACGCGCCATACGTTCTATGGATCGGCATGAATCCCTCAATGGCGACGGCCGACGAGGACGATCTCACGGTGCGCAAGGAGCAGACCTGGACTCGCATGCTCGGGCACCAGCGTTACGTGAAGATGAACGTGGTCAGCTATCGCAGCACCGATCCGGCCGGCCTCGAAGCCGCGGACCAAGTCAGCCATCCCCGCAACCTTCCAGCAATCATCGCGTGGGCCAAGCATCCCCTCTGCGCCCGTGTCGTCCTAGCGACCGGTGTTCCTCCTGCCGTCATTCTATCGAGCGCCAAGTTCGTGCTCGACCATCTGAGCGCCAAAAGCATCGAGACGTGGTGCCTCGGGCGGACGAAAGAGGGATGGCCCAGGCATACGAGCCGCATCGCATATGCCACCAGATTCGAGAGGTTCACATGAAAGACGCGAAGCCGAACAGCGAGCAACGGTTCATCGCTATATGCAGCTTAGTCCTGATCATCGTGACGAGCATCGTGGTGGGACTTCTGACCAGGGTGTGGATTGGCGTCCTGTTTTTCGTGGCGTGGTGGGCCTGGCTGGTCTGCCGCGACGCGCGGATCTCAAACGGGGAGCGCCGGCCATGAGGCCGTACAAGTACGTCCTCGACCAGGAAGGCAATCCAGTCCCGGAGCCCGACATGATGAAGTGGGCCCGGTGGTTCGAGGCGGCTGGAACGAGCCGGCAGGTTAGGAAGACAATGGTCGGGAAGGTGAAGGTGTCGACCGTGTTCCTCGCGATGGATCACGACTACCAAGGGCGTGATCCTCTCCTGTTCGAGACGTGGTTTTCGGCGGACGGTGCGATCAATACACGGACAGATACACGACGCGCGATCAAGCCATTGCTGGACACGAAAATATCCTGGAGATGGTCAGCCGCGTTGAGAGCCGGTGGTTCCGCATCCCATCGATCAGCATCCGCCCCGTCTTCGCTTGGTACGACCTATGGATGGGCGTGTTCTGGGACCGGGCCAAACGCCGTCTCTACATCTTGCCCATACCGTGCTGCGGCATCGTGATCCTGTTCGGAGTTCGCCAATGACCCTGGACCTCGCACACCTGCGCCGCGTCGCGGAGGCCGGAACGTCCTGGGCGAGAGCCACAGACGAAGAAATGAAGGAAGCCGGATACGATCCGAAATGGATTTCGGAACGGGATGCCGACGAAGACGGGCCGTATATGGTCTGTCGGGTGTCCGGTGAACAATGCCCATGCTGTCATGGACAGACGGACGGCTTCGCAGTCCTGAACACACAATCTCCGCCCTCGGCGGTAACCACTTTCTATGGCGAAGAGGGTGAAGTCAACGCCGAGGAACACGCTCGACTGCTCAACGCTGTGTGGCTTGATGGCGCCCGCCGCAACGCCGCCACCATCCTCGCGCTGCTGGACCGGCTTGAGGCGGCGGAACGCCTGGTGCAAAGCGCCTTCCATGAAGGCTTTGGGCAGGGCATGCGAGAGCACACCAGCCATAAGGGCGGCTATTCGTGGGCCGACAGCAAAGCCGCTGCAAAACTCGCCACGCACGCGGCCCTGACGCGGGAGGGCGGGGAATGAGCACTAAACGCACGACGCTCACGCCAGAACGATACGCGCTATATATGCAAATCCAGACTTGTTGTGCAGGCAACAGGACCGACGACGCCATTGCCGCGTTGATCGACAGTTTCGCAATGGTTTTGGGATATGCAGCCGATACTCCCGAAGATGCGGTGAAACTATTTCTTGGATGTCGGCCTGATATCGAGAAGACGGTTCGGAACAATTGGGATGTGATTGCAGAGGCGAAATCTCAAATCAAGGGAGGCGGACATGCGTGAAACTGCCTGGGCCGCTGCCTGGGCCGCTCTGAAACCCACCCACCGCGGAACTGCAACAGTCCGCACTCGACCTTGTGCATCGCATGATCGCCCTGACGCGGGAGGACGGAAAGTGACCAGCTTCATCCTGATCGTCACCGTGGCGTCATCTGTGCCGGCGCCACATGCCACCGAGCGACGCACGATTTTCCCGACGCACCTTGCATGCAAGGAAGAAGCGGCGCGCATCAAGCGGCTCATGGCGAAGATGCGGCCCGATTTGTCTGTGACTACGGAATGTAGAGAGCGGAAGTGATGACCGAGATCAAGCTGAACGAGGCCGCGTTGGCGGCTGCATGGGAACCGTGGCGGCAATTCAACCTTGGCCCTCACATCCCCGAGACATTCAAGAGGGCCATCCGCGCCTACCTGTCCGCCGACCCCGACCGTGCCGCGCGCGATGCTGTGGTGGAAGCGGCGAGGGAATTGGATCGCGCCTACATCGCGCTGGATGCGTTGCAGGCTAGAGGCCAAGCCGTTCCGATATTGAATGCTCATATGTCCCGCATTCAGGACACTAAGCGTGCCCTCCGCGCCGCCGTAGACGCGCTGCCGAAGGAGGGGGAGTGATGGGATACACATCTGACTGGAAGCCAACGAAAGCCGAAGACCCTAGCTTTACCTGTCGGAAATGCGGGTCGGATGACATCCGTTATCGTGAATGGACCAGTTCCGATGAAGCACATGACGACGTGCATTACAAGTGCGCCGGATGCAAGCGCGAATGGTGGGTGGAAGGAGCCGACGCATGACTGACCGATGCGCGCCGCCGGATGGTTCGCCGTCTGGATGGTATTGGGTGCTCTCCCCCAAAGGTGAACCCGCAACAACATGGTGGGACGGATTGGAGTTTTTCTCTGGCGACTGGCGACCCGGTTCCGGCTGGACCTACCTCCGCCCCTGCCGCCCCGACGACGCAGAGGCGAGGGAGCGGTTGGAGGCCGAAGTGGCGACTATGCGCCATGAAATAGCGCGGACATCCGCGATTGCCGACCACCTTATGACTGAGAACAAGCGGTTGCGGGAAGTGGCAAAGCAAATCGTTGCCGCAGACTCAGGCGGTCCCGTTGCCATCTTCAAAGCAATCGAAGCAGCAAGGAAAGCCCTCAATGCCCGCTGACCCTGTAGCACAGGTGGACGAAGCAATCGCCCATCTGCGGGCAACGATTGCCTCAGCCATCGCCAACGCCGCAATGCCGACCGGCGACGCGCCGTTGTTGGGTGATCTGATCAAAAGTCGAAGGAAGCAACTCGGTCTTTCACTGGATGCAGTCGGCGCATCGGCGGGCTGCACGAAATCCCACATCTGGGAAATGGAACAGAACCGATCTGCCAACCCCACGGTCATGATGGTGGACGGCCTTGCGCGAGCGTTGCAACTACCGTTCGTCATGGTCGCCCATTCAGCACTCGCCACGGCAAAGGAACACAGTGATGCCCGCTGACTTCAAGCCCACCATCTGCATCGACTTCGACGGCGTGATCCACAGTTACGAGCGCGGCTGGCAGGGAGGCGTTATCTACGGGACCATGGTTCCAGGTTTCATGGCGTGGAGCATGACAGTCCAAGCGGACTTCAATCTCGTCATCTATTCATCACGATCGAAGACACCCGAAGGCATCTCTGCAATGCAGACATGGATGTTGGAGAGGGTCCGGGAATGGATGATGCCATTCGAGGCAAAGCGGTGGCTGGCTGGGTTCACTTTCTCAGCCGAGAAGCCTGCCGCATGGCTGACGATCGACGATCGCGCTATCAGGTTCCAGGGAGACTGGACCGCGCCGGAACTTTCGCCGGATGCCATTCTGGCGTTCAAGCCGTGGAACGCGCCTCATGGCTGACCCCGCGCCCCTGCGCGCCCTCGCCGGCAAACACTACGACGACCCGTGCATCCACTGCGGCATACCACACGATGACGTTCCAGCCGGGGCCTGCAACGGAAACGCCACAAAGGCGATCCCCATAGCGTATCGCAAGGTAGAAACACGATGGGACGGATACGATCTGCATCGTGTGCGCTACTCGGACGGTTCTATCCGCGAGCATTGGAGCCACGTCAGTATGCACGCCCCGTATCGCCATTGGGGGCGGTTCGATGAACTCACTCAACCTCCGCGATGGGATGCCGCCCTATGACCACCCCGGCAGAATACCGCGCCCTCGCCGCCCGCGTGATGG